>JBKBUL010000014.1:0-34067 GCA_046290045.1 Sphingomonadaceae bacterium | reverse complement strand
CGGCGGCGGGATCGCGGCACGTGCCTTCGCCTCGGCCGCCTGCGCGAGGCCGCGCGCGAGCGACAGCGCGCCCTGGAGCCGCCCGGCCGGCGAGCCGAAGTCGCGCGCCAGGAACAGCTTCTGGTCCGGCCGCAGGCGCGCCTGGCCCTTCAGCCGCTCGAGCCATTCGACGAGGCCGCCCGGATTGGGGAAGCGGTCGTTCACGAAGCTGACGAGCGCGCCCTTCGGCCCCACCTCGATCTTCTGCACATGGGCGCGCCGCGCGGCGTTGCGCGCTTCCACGATCTTCAGCAGGTTCGCCGTCGGCTCGGGCAGCGGGCCGAAGCGGTCGATGAGCTCGGCCGCAAAGGCGTCGATCCCGGCGCGGTCGGCGAGGTCGGCGGCCCGCCGGTAGAGCGCCATGCGAAGCGGCAGGTCGGGCACATAGTCCTCGGGGATGAGGACGGGCGCATCGACGGCAATCGTCGGCGAGGACGGGTCCTCGGGCGGCTTCAGCCCCTTCGCCTCGGCGCGGGCGGCGAGGATCGCATCTTCCAGCATCGACTGGTAGAGTTCGAAGCCCACCTCGCGGATATGGCCCGACTGTTCGTCGCCCAAGAGGTTTCCCGCGCCGCGCTGGTCGAGGTCGTGGCTCGCCAGCTCGAAGCCGGCGCCGAGGCTGTCGAGGCTGGCGAGCACGTGCAGCCGCTTCTCGGCCGAGGCCGTCAGCGTGCCGTCGGCCGCCGTCGTCAGCAGGGCATAGGCCCGCCGCTTGGCGCGCCCCACCCGGCCGCGAAGCTGGTAGAGCTGGGCCAGCCCGAACAGGTCGGCGCGGTGGACGATGAGGGTGTTGGCGTTCGGAATGTCGAGCCCGCTTTCCACGATCGTCGTGGACAAGAGCACGTCGTAGCGGCCGTCGCAGAAGGCCGACATCCGCTCCTCGATCTCGCCCGCCGCCATCTGCCCGTGCGCCGTCACGAACCTCAGTTCCGGCACGTCGGCGCGCAGCCAGGCCTCCAGCTCCGGCAGATCGGCGATGCGGGGCGCCACGATGAAGCTCTGGCCGCCGCGATGATGCTCACGAAGCAGGGCCTCGCGCACCACCACGGGGTCGAAGGCCGACACGGTGGTCCTGACGGCCAGCCGGTCGACCGGGGGTGTGGCAATCACCGACAGTTCGCGGATGCCCGACAGCGCCATCTGCAGCGTGCGCGGGATGGGGGTCGCCGTCAGCGTCAGCACATGCACATCCGCCCGCAGCGCCTTCAGCCGCTCCTTGTGGGTGACCCCGAAGCGCTGTTCCTCGTCCACCACCACCAGGCCCAGGCGCTTGAAGGCCACGCCCTTGGCGAGCAGCGCGTGCGTCCCGACCACGATGTCGAGGCTGCCGTCGGCCAGCCCCTCGCGCACCGCCTTCGCCTCGGCCGCCGGCACGAGGCGCGACAGCGCGCCGACCTTGAGGCCGGTTCCGGCAAAGCGGGCGCGGAAGGTGGCGGCATGCTGCCTGGCCAGCAACGTGGTCGGGCAGACGATCGCTACCTGCGCCCCGTTCGAGGCCGCCGCATAGGCCGCGCGCAGCGCCACCTCGGTCTTGCCGAAGCCGACATCGCCGCACACCAGCCGGTCCATCGGCTTTCCGGCCGACAGGTCAGCCAGCACCTCGGCGGTGGCGCGCAGCTGGTCCTCCGTCTCGGCCCAGGGGAAACCGGCGAGGAACCCGGCATAGCCGGCGGGATCGATCTCGAAGGCATCGGCCGGTCGCGTGGCGCGCTGGGCCGCCGTCCGCAACAGTTCGTGGGCGATCTCGCGGATCCGCTCCTTCATCCGCGCCTTGCGCTGCTGCCAGCCGGTGCCGCCCAGCCGGTCGAGCGCCACGCCCTCCGTGTCGGCGCCATAGCGCGACAGCACGTCGAGATTCTCGACGGGTACATAGAGCTTGTCGCCGCCGGCATATTCCAGCGCCACCGTGTCGTGCGCCGCGCCCGACACCATGATCGCCGTCAGCCCGAGGTAGCGGCCGATGCCATGCTCCTGGTGGACGACGAGTTCACCCGTCTCCAGCGTCTGCAGGTCCTTCAGGAAGGCGTCGGCCTTCTTCTGCGCTCGCCGCCGGACCAGCCGGTCCCCCAGCAGGTCCTGCTCGGTCCAGACCTCGATCGCGCCCAGCCGGAACCCGGCGTCGAGCGGCAGCACGACGAGCGCGACCTCACCCGCCGCCGTCGCCCCCAGCGCTGGCTGGAAGCCCTCGGCAGCCACCAGGCCTTGCGCCCCCGCTTCGCCGAGCAGCCCCATCAGGCGGCTTCGCGAGCCCTCGGAATAGGCGGCAAGCAGGATCCGCCGCCCCTCGCTCCGCGCCGCGTCCAGCTTGTCCACAAGGGCGGGCATCAGCGGCGGCCCGCCGGCGGCGGCCGCGACCCGAAGCGGGGCCAGATCGGTCGCCGCCCGCCCGCCGAGGTCGAGGCCGTCCTCGCCCGGGAGCGGATCGGTGGCATGGGCGCGCGCCGCCGCCAGCCGGTCGGCCCATTCGGCCGCCGCGAGGTAGAGCGATTCGGGCGGCAGCGGACGATATACAGCTGCGCCCAGCCGCGCCTTGCCCCGCGGCGGCTCGGCAAGGGCCGCCACCCGGTTGGCGTGATAGTCGGCGATCGCCTCGAACCGCTCGGCCGCTGCCGCGCCCGCGCCCGGCCCCAGCACCAGCTGATCCGCCGGCGCCAAGAGGTCGAACAGGCTGACGAGCCCGTCCTCGAACAGCGGGAGGTAATGTTCGAGCCCGCCGGCCCGCCGGCCCTCGCTCGCGGCCTGGTAGAGGGGGTCGGCGGTCGCCTCGGCGCCGAAGGCGGCCAGCCAGCCGGCGCGGAACCGGCGGATCCGCTCGGCATCGAGCAGCAGTTCCGAGACGGGCAGCAGGTGCGCCCGATCGACCCGGCCCGTCGTCAGCTGGGTGAGCGGATCGATGGTCCGGATCGCCTCGATCTCGTCGCCGAAGAAGTCGAGCCGGAGGCCATGCCCCAGCCCCGGCGGGACGAGATCGACGAGCCCGCCGCGCACCGCGAAGTCACCGGCGTCGGCAACCGTTTCCACCCGCGTGTAGCCGCCCGCCAGCAGGATCTCGACCAGCCGGTCGCGGTCCATCCGCCCGCCCGCTTCCAGCATCGCGCTCGCACCTGCCACCCGGGCCGGCGGCAGCAGCCGCTGGGTCGCGGCCGACACGGTCGTCACCAGCAGCTGTGCCCCGCCTGGCGCCTCGTTCAGCCGGGCAAGGGCGGCCAGCCGGTCGGCGAGCGTCTTCTGCCCCGGCGAGGCGCGGTCATAGGGCAGGCAGTCCCAGGCGGGCAGGAAGATCGTCTCGACCTCGGGCGCGAAGAAGGGCGCGCAATCGAGCACCGCGCGGGCCGAGGCCTCGTCGGCCGCCACCAGCACGGCGCGGCCGCCGCGCAGGCCCGCCGCGCGCGCCAGATGGGCCATCAGCCAGGGGATCAGGCCCGCCGGCGCGCCCGACAGGCGAAGCCCCTGCTCGCTCGCGGCAATCGCTTCGATCGGCAGCATCTTCAGCGCGGCACCAGCCGGACATAGTCGAGCGCGCGCAGCCGCTCCAGCATCGGGCCTGACAGCTCGGGCGGCGGCTCGGCCTTGCCGAAGGCCCAGGCGAGGATGTCCACGTCCTGCTGGTCGAGCAGCGCCTCGAACCATCGGAACTCGGCTTCGTCCAGGCGCTCCAGCCAGCGGTCGGCGAAGCCGCCGACCAGCATGTCGGCTTCCTTGGTGCCACGGTGGTGCGCCCGCCACAGGGCGCGCTTCAGGGCCGGTTCGGGCAGCGGCAAGGGGGATCCTTCCAACAGCAAAAGCCGGCCGCCGCGGTTTGCGGGGCCGTGCCAGGGGGCTAAAGCGTTAGGCGATGCGGCCCGAGCGGCTCAACCCCCTGTTTGCCGATGCGGCATCGCTGCCGGGCGTGGGGCCTGCCGCCACCCGGGCGCTGGCACGGCTCGACATCGAGCGCGTCCGCGATCTGCTGTTCCACCTGCCCGTCGGCTGGCGCGTCACCCGGCGCGTGCCCGGTCTCGCGGGTGTGGCCGCGGGCGAGCGTGTCGCGCTTCCCGTCGAGATCCGCGCGCACGAGCCGGGGCGGGGCCGCGCGCCGCTTCGCGTGATTGCCGAGGATCGGGACGGGATCGGCCTCATGCTCGCCTTCTTCGGCCCGGCGGGCGCCGCACTTGCCCGGCGCTTTCCCGTCGGCGCGCGAATGGAAGTCGCCGGCCGGCTGGAACTCTGGAACGGCCGCTTCCAGATGATCCACCCGGAGCCGGTCGCGGCGCAGGCGCCCGAGGTCGAGCCCGTCTATCCGCTGACCGAGGGGCTGACGAGCCGGCGCCTCGCCGCGCTGGTGGCCGCCGCCCTCGAGCGCCTGCCCGCGCTCGACGAATGGGCCGAGCCCTCGCTCCTTCGGCAGCTTGGCTGGCCGGGCTTCGGCGAGGCGCTCGCTCTTGTCCATACCCGGCCCGACAGCCAGCCCGCGCGCGACCGCCTCGCCTATGACGAGCTGCTGGCCGGCCAGCTGGCCTGGGCGCTGGTGCGCGCCCGCCGCCGCCGACAGCGTGCCGACCCGCTCGTCGGCACCGGCCGCCTCACGAAGCCGCTCATAGCCGGCCTCCCCTGGAAGCTCACGGGCGCGCAGGCGCGCGTCTCGGCCGAGATTGCCGCCGATCTCGCGAAGCCGGCGGCCATGCTCCGCCTGCTCCAGGGTGACGTCGGCTCGGGCAAGACGCTGGTGGCACTCCTTGCGCTGCTGACCGCGGTCGAGGCCGGCGCGCAGGGCGTGCTGCTGGCCCCCACCGACCTGCTGGCGCGGCAGCACCACGCCAACCTCCAGGCGCTCCTCGGCGATCTTCCCGTGCGGCTCGGCTATCTGTCGGGGCGCGAGAAGGGGCGGGCGCGGGCCGACACGCTCGAGCAGCTGGCCGCTGGGGACATCGACATTCTGGTCGGCACCCATGCGCTCTTCATGGGGGGGGTCACCTACCGCCGGCTGGGGCTTGCCGTCGTCGATGAACAGCACCGCTTCGGGGTCGCGCAGCGCCTGATGCTGGCCGACAAGGCCGAACGCCCGCCGCACCTCCTCGTCATGACGGCCACCCCCATTCCGCGCACGCTCGCGCTCGCCCGCTTCGGCGAGATGGACGTCTCCCGCCTCGACGAGCGCCCGCCCGGTCGCCAGCCCGTCGAGACCCGCGTGGTGGCACTCGGCCGCCTCGAGGAGGTGGTGGCCGGAGTCGGCCGCCACATCGCCGCCGGCCATCAGGCCTATTGGGTCTGCCCGCGTCTGGAGGCCGGCGTCGAGGAGGAGGCGGACGCGGCCGCGCCAGCCATCGCGCGCGCGGCCGCGCTCAGGGCCCGCTTCGGCGAGGCGGCCGTCGCGCTGGTGCACGGGCGGATGCCGGGGCCGAAGCGCGATTCCGAAATGGCCCGCTTTGCCGCCGGCGAGGCGAAGCTGCTGGTTGCGACCACGGTGATCGAGGTCGGAGTCGATGTGCCCAACGCCAGCCTGATGGTGATCGAGGGCGCCGAGCGCTTCGGCCTTGCGCAACTGCATCAGCTGCGCGGCCGCGTCGGGCGGGGCACCGCGCGCTCGGCCTGCCTGCTGCTGCGCGGCGAGCGCCTGTCCGAGGCGGCGCGCGCGCGCCTGAAGATGATGCGCGAGACGGACGATGGTTTCGCGATTGCCGAGGCCGATCTCGAGCTGCGCGGAGCCGGCGAGCTGCTCGGCACCCGCCAGTCGGGCGAGCAGGGGTTCGATCTCGCCACGCCCGAACAGGTGGCCGCCTTGCTGCCCGCCGCCGACGCCGACGCGCGCCTGTTGATCGAGCGCGACGGCGGCCTTTCCGGCCCGCGCGGGCTTGCCGCGCGCGAGCTTCTCTACCTGTTCGAGAAGGACGCCGCCGTTGCAACCCTGCGCAGCGGATGATCGCTTCCCCGCAAGCCCGCCGCCGGCTAGGGGCCAGCGCATGAGGTGCCTTGCTGCAACCGTCGCCGGGCTGCTGCTCGCATCGGCGCCTGCCTCGGCCGGCGGCAGCGCCATCGCCTCGATGCGCGCGCCCACAGAGGTGCTGATGGCCGATGCGCTGGCGCACTACAGGGCCGGTCGCCATGCCGAGGCGCGCCGCCTGTTCCGCCTGCTGGCCGAGCGGCAGCAGCCGGCGGCCGAGACCCTGCTCGGCGTCATGGCGGCGAACGGGATGGGCGGCCCGGCCGACGAGGCGGTCGCGGCCGGCTGGTTCCTGCGTGCGGCGCGGCGCGGCTATGTGCCGGCCCAGCTGGCGCTTGCCAATTCCTTCGCGCGCGGGCGCGGCGTCCGCGCCGATCCGGCGCGGGCGCGGGCGCTGGCCGAAGCGGCCGCCGTCCAGGGGCAGCCCGGTGCCGCCACGGTCCTCGGCCGGCTGCGCTAGGTCCTGAGCGCGAGGTGCGGGCCGAGCTCGGCGACGAGGTCGGCGTAGAGCTGCCGCTTGAAGGGCACGATGAGCTCGGGCAGCCGCGGCAGCGGCACCCATTGCCAGGCCCGGAACTCGGCATGGCCCGCGCCGGCATGTGCCGCAATGTCCACGTCGGCGTCGGTGCCGAGGAAATCGAGCGCATACCATTTCTGCCGCTGGCCCCGGTAGCGCCCGCCCCAGATCTTCCCCATGAGCTCGGGCGGCAGATCATAGGTGAGCCAGCCCCTCGTCTCGGCAATCGGCCGCGTCAGGTGCGCGCGAACCCCGGTCTCCTCGTCGAGCTCGCGAAGCGCGGCCGCGAAGGGGTCTTCGCCTTCGTCGATTCCGCCCTGCGGCATCTGCCAGGCTTCCACGACCGAATCGAACCGCTGGCCCACGAACACAAGGTCGGGCCGCTTGACCAGCATGATGCCCACCCCGGGGCGATAGGGCAGGCCCGTGCTCACGCCATCAGCGCCTTCAGGTCCGCGATCTGGCCCTCGAGGTCGGCCTGCGCCGAGGCCAGCGCGCCGCGCAGCGTCATGCTCCCGTGGATCTGGCCTTCCGCCTCGCGGTAGATCACCCGGTGCCCGGTCTCGATCAGCCGCGCGGCATAGGCCCGCCCCTGGTCGCGAAGCGGATCGAGCGCGCAGGTGAAGACCAGCGCCGGCGGCAGGCCCACCCAGCGCTCCGCCTTGAGCGGGCTGGCCCAGGGGTGGGCCGGGTCGGGCCGATACTGCTCCATGAACCAGCGCATGCTGTCCGCCGTTAGCAGATAGCCGTCGGCAAAGGCCGCCATCGAGCCGCCTGCGGCGGCCATGTCCACGCCGGGATAGATCAGCCACTGGGCGAGCAGCGGGATCTCGCCTGCCGTCTCGCGCGCGACGACGGCGGCGAGATTGCCGCCCGCCGAATCGCCCGCCAGCACCTGGGCGGTCACAGCATGGCCGATGTCCGCCGGGGACCCGGCCACCCAGCGCGCGGCGGCAAGCGCATCCTCGGGCGCAGCCGGGAAGGGGGCCTCGGGCGCGAGGCGATAATCGACCGACACGACGGTCAGGCCCGTCAGCCTCGCGATCTCGGCGCACAGGCTGTCATAGACCTCGAGGTCGCCGATCACCCAGCCGCCCCCATGGAAGAAGGTGACGACCGGGCCGGGCCCGTCCGTCGCCTCCGCCCGGTAGAGCCGGGCCGGGATGTCGCCCGCCGGGCCGGGGATGGCGAGGTCACGCCGAACCGTCAGCGCCGGGGCCGGCCGCTCCAGCAGCGAGATCATCTGCCGCATCATGGTGCGCGCGGTCGGCGCGTCCACCTCGTGCATCTTGGGGCCCGGCGCCTGCGCGAGCAGCGCGAGCAACTGGGCGACATCGGCGCGGACGAAGGGCTGGTCGGTCGTCATGGTCGCGTCCTTCTCTCGGTCTTCAGCTGATGAACTGCTCGGCGAGGATCCGGTCGTCGAGCGCATGGTCGGGGTCGAACAGCAGCTCCAGCGTGTTCGCCGGGTCCGAGCGGACGGTCACTCGGGCCACGTCGCGCACTTCCAGCTGGTCGGCAACCGCACTCACTGGCCGCTTGCGTGCTTCCAGGATGCGGAACTCGATCCGGCTCGACGCCGGCAGCAGCGCGCCCCGCCAGCGGCGCGGCCGGAAGGGGCTCAAGGCCGTCAGCGCCAGCAGGTCGCAGCCGAGCGGCAGGATGGGGCCATTGGCCGACAGATTATAGGCGGTCGAGCCGGCCGGCGTTGCCACCAGCACGCCATCGGCCGCCAGCTCGTCGAGACGGACCTTGCCGTCGATCGCGATCTCGATCTTGGCCACCTGGCGCGTCTCGCGCAGCAGCGACACCTCGTTGAACGCCGGCGAGCGAACGATCGTCCCCGTCCAGCTCTCGGCCTCCATGCTCAAGGGCACCAGCGGAACCGGCCGGGCAGCTGCCAGTCGTTCCTCGAGATCCTCGGCGCGATACTCGTTGAGGAGAAAACCCACCGTCCCCTTGTTCATGCCGAAGATGGGGGTGCGGCGGCCGGTGTTCAGCATCCGGTGCAGCTGGCCGAGCAGGAATCCATCGCCGCCCAGCGCCACGATCACCTCGGCCTCGGCCGGATCGACGAAGCGCCGCCGGGCGCGCAGCTCGGCCGCCGCATCCTCGGCCTGCGGCACATCGGCAAAGACGAGGCCAAGCTTCATGGGAGAAGCGCGTGCCTCAGCCGCCGGTCATCGACATGTGGCGCGTAACCGCCGGCGGGGCGGCGCGGCGGTCGATCCGGAAGTCATGCCCGCGCGGCTTCAGCCGCATCGCCTCGTCGAGCGCGGCATCGAGCGCCGCCGGCCCGCCGGCGCGCAGCACGTCCCTGAGCTCCACCCGGTCGGCCTGGCCGAGGCACATGAACAAGGTTCCCGTCGCCGTCACCCGCACCCGATTGCAGCTTTCGCAGAAATTGTGGGTGAGCGGCGTGATGAACCCCAGCCTCTGCCCCGTCTCGGCCACCCGCACATAGCGCGCCGGCCCGCCGGTCCGCTCGGGGCTGTCCACCAGCGTCCAGCGCCGCGAAAGCCGCGCGCGCACCTGTGTGAGCGGCAGGTAGCGGTCGGTCCGATCCTCCTCGACGAGGCCCATCGGCATGGTCTCGATGAAGGTGAGGTCGAAGCCCTGGGCTGCGCACCAGTCGGCCATCGGCTCGATCTCTTCCTCGTTGAGACCCTTCAGCGCCACCATGTTGATCTTGATCGCCAGCCCCGCCGCGCGGGCGGCGGCGATCCCGTCGAGCACGGGGCCCAGCTCGCCGCGCCGGGTGATGGCGCGGAAGCGCTCGGGCCTGAGGCTGTCGAGGCTCACGTTCACGCGGCGGATGCCCGCTGCCGCCAGCGGTTCGGCGAAGCGGGCAAGCTGGCTCCCGTTGGTTGTCAGCGTCAGTTCCTCGAGGCCGTGGCCGATATGCCGTGCCAGCCGCCCGACGAGGTCCATGAACCCCTTCCTGACCAGCGGCTCGCCCCCGGTCAGGCGGATTCGCGTCACGCCGCGCGCCACGAAGGCGCTTCCCACCTGGTCCAGCTCCTCCAGCGTCAGCACCTCGTGCTTGGGCAGGAATTCCATGTCGAGCGGCATGCAATAGGCGCAGCGGAAGTCGCACCGGTCGGTCACCGACAGCCGCACATAGCTGACCCGCCGGCCGAAACCGTCGATGAGGGGGCGAGGCGCCATGCCGGGCTTTTAGGCGCGGCGGCGCCCGCGCACAAAGCCGGATTTTGGGGAGGGGGCTAGATCCGCTCCGACACGCGGATCGCCAGCCGGCAGCCGGCGCGGATCAGCGCCGCCATCAGCGGATAGGCCGGCGCCTGTTCGGCCCCATGCTCGATGGCCGTGTCGCGATGCTCCAGCTCGTCGGCCTGGAAGTCGGCGATCATCGCCTCCAGCTCGGGGTCGTCCCCGGCCAGCCGGTCGCGCTGCTCGGCATAGTGGCGGTCGATCTCGGTCTCGACGGCGGCCGTCACCGCCATCGCCGCCTTCGGCCCCACCAGCGCCGAGGCCGCGCCCAGCGCGAAGCCGGCCGCGTGCCACAGCGGCATCAGCAGCGTGGGGCGAACCCGCCGTTCCACGATCAGCCGGTCGAAGGCCTCGAGGTGGCGTTCCTCCTGGGCGGCCATGCGCGCGATCTCGGCGGCAGCCGGATGGCGCGTCCCCATCACCGCCAGCTGGCCGGCATAGATGCGCGCGGCGCCATATTCGCCGGCATGATCCACCCGGATCATCGAATCGGTGTCGGGCACGGGGTCGCCGGCAAGCCTCATGCGGGTCTCGTCCTCGTCAGCAGGGCGATGGCAGCAAGCGCCGCCAGCCCGGAGATCAGCGCATTCCACCCTGCCATCGAAAGCCCCGCGAGAGACCATGGAATCTCGTCGCAGCGCACCAGCGGCGCCGACAGCCCGTCGAGCAGGCTGGTGCCCGCCATGGGGGTCGCCGCCGCCGCGCAGGCTGTCACGCCCGGCCACCATTTCTGCTCGACGCCGGCGTGCCAGGCCCCAAGGCCGGCGGCGGCCAGCATGGCCAGGATCGCAAGCCCCGTGAGCAGGCGATTCCCCGCCAGCAGCGCCGGCAGCGCCACCGCCAGCACCGCGAGATGGGCCCAGCGCTGCCAGTGGCACATCTCGCAAGGGGCAAGCCCGCCGATGAACTGGAAGGCGAGCGCGCCGGCCAGCAGCGTGCCCGAAGTTGCAAACAGCAGCAGCGGGGCGGCCCGCGCCGGAGTCACGGCCGGGGCCTCAGTTGCCGGCGGCCGCCACCCGGGTCGCCGGCAGGGCCGAGGGCGCGACCCGGCCCAGCAGCTTCACGGCATAGTCCAGCTGGAAGTCGGTGATGCCCTGCTTCTTCAGCTCCTCGGCGGTGAACTTGAAGCGCGGGTCGGGCTTGCCGTCATCCTCGATCAGCCGGTCGTCCGCCTTCTTCTCGGCGATCAGGTGGTTCCTGAGGTCGGCCTCGCGCAGGCGCGGCCGGTCGGCCCGGGTCGGGTCGCTGAGCTGCGGCACCAGGATGTCGGGGTCGATCCCGGCTTCCTGCACCGAGCGCCCGGCCGGCGTGTAGTAGCGCGCCGTCGTCAGCCTGAGGCCGGTGTCGGCCGAGAGCGGGATGAGGGTCTGCACCGAGCCCTTGCCGAAGCTGCGCTGGCCGATCACCAGCGCGCGCTTGTGGTCCTGCAGCGCGCCGGCAACGATCTCGGCCGCCGAGGCGGAGCCCTCGTCCACCAGCACGATGATCGGCTTGCCGTCCGACACATCGTCGGCCCGGGCGTAATAGCGCTCGATGTCGGCCTTGCTTCGCCCGCGCTGCGAGACGATCTCGCCGCGCGGCAGGAAGGCGTCGGTCACCTCGATCGCCTGGTCGAGGAGACCGCCGGGGTTGGAGCGCAGGTCGATGACGTAGCCGGCGAGATCGGGCCCGATCTGCCGCTTCAGCGTCTCGACGGCGGCGCGGGTCGCCTCGCCGGTCTGGCGGTTGAAGCTCGCGATCCGGATCACGCCCACATTGCCGCGCGCCTCGTGGCGGACGGGGCGGATGCGGATGATCTCGCGCGTCAGGTTGAAGGTCAGCGGCTTCGTCTCGCCGGGGCGCACCACCGTCAGCTTGATGGACGTGCCGGGCTTGCCCCGCATCCGGTCGACGGCGTCATTCAGCGTCGAGCCGAAGATCAGCTCGTCGTCGAGATGGGTGATGAAGTCCCCGGCCTTGATTCCGGCGCGCGCCGCCGGCGTGTCGTCGGTCGGCGCCACCACGCGGACCGCGCCATCCTCCGATGTGACGGTCAGCCCCAGCCCGCCATATTCGCCATCCGTCTGCGAGCGCATGTTCTCGGTCGCGCGCGCGTCCAGATAGTTGGAATGGGGATCGAGGCTGGCCAGCATCCCCTGGATCGCGCCCTGGATCAGTTTCTTGTCATCGACTTCATCGACATAGGCCTCGCGCACCTTCAGGAACACGTCCATCAGCGTGTCGAGTTCGCGCCAGGTCTCGTTCTGGCGGCTGGCGGTCACGGCCGTCGGCAGGGTCAACGCGAGCACGGCGCCCGCCGAGGCGGCAAGCAGGGTGTGGACGATGGGCTTCATGCGGGGCGATCTCTCGGCCATGGACAGCTTATCAGACTAGCAGCTTGAACGGCGCGTGAAAGCGGCTTGTTGGCGCGGGTCCTCAGGCGCGGTGATAGGGGTGGCCATCGAGGATGCTGGTGGCCCGGTAGAGCTGCTCGGCCAGCATTGCCCGCACCAGCAGGTGCGGCCAGGTCGCCCGCCCAAAGGCGATGAGCCGGTCGGCGCTCGCGCGGGTCGCCTCGTCCAGCCCGTCATGCGGGCCGATCAGGAAGCGCGCCTCGCGAACGCCCGCGTCGCGCCAGCCGCCCAGCAGGCGGGCCAGCTCCACGCTCGACAATGGCTCGCCGCGCTCGTCCAGCGCGACCGTCCGGCTCCCCGGCGGCGCGGGCGGCGGGCCTGCGCCCTCGGCCAGCTCGACGAGGCGCGCCCCGGCACCCAGCCGCTTCAGATAGCGGTCGGTCAGCTCGGCCTCGGGCCCGCGCCCCCCACGGCCCCAGGCGAGGATCAAGAGCTTCAGGGCGTCGCGCCCTCGGCGCGGCGCGGCGCGCCGTCGCTGTCGAAGGCCCACATCTTTTCCAGCGCGTAGAAGGCGCGAACCTCGGGGCGGAACAGGTGGACGATCACGTCCTTGGCGTCGATCAGCACCCAGTCGGCGCTTGCCAGCCCCTCCATCTTCACGTCGATCCCGAAGGCTTCCTTCACCCCCTGGTCGATCCGCTGCGCGAGGGCGGCCACCTGCCGGCCCGACCGGCCGGAGGCGATCACCATATGGTCGGCAATCGTCGATCGCCCGGCCAGAGGGATGGAGACGATGTCCTCGGCCTGGCCATCCTCCAGGGCCTTCAGGATCAGGGCGTGGAGCGCTTCCACGCGGTCGGGCGTTTCGGTCAAGCGGGGCTGTCCTCTCCCTTAGAAATTCTCGGCCCAGTCCGGATCCTCGTGGCGGATGGCGGTGGCCGACCGCTGGTCGAGCCCGACGTTCAGCATCGCGATCGCCGGTGGGCGCCATCGCCGCCATCCGGCCACCGACCGCCGGCGATGCCGCCGAAGCCAGGCCATGGCCGGTGCGGACTGGCTTGGCCCAGCATAGAGCGGCCGGGCCAGCACCACAATCGGCACGGTCTTCGCGATGCTCCGCCATTCGGCCCAGCGGTGGAACTGGAGCAGATTGTCCGCCCCCATCAGCCAGACGAAGCGAATGTGCGGGAAGCGGCGGCGAAGCGCCTGCACCGTGTCGATGGTCAGCTGGGTGCCAAGCTCGGCCTCGATCGCCGACACGCGGATCCGCGGGTGCCGCGCCACCGCGCGGGCCGAGGCAAGGCGGGCGGCCAGCGGCGCCATGCCGCTCACGGGCTTCAGGGGGTTCTGCGGGCTCACCAGCCACCAGATCTCGTCGAGCTTCAGCCGCTCGAGCGCAGCGAGGCTCATCCGCCGGTGGCCGCCATGCGCCGGGTTGAACG
Organism: Sphingomonadaceae bacterium; assembly: GCA_046290045.1. GTDB lineage: Bacteria > Pseudomonadota > Alphaproteobacteria > Sphingomonadales > Sphingomonadaceae > Sandaracinobacteroides. Next base: position 20,585 of record JBKBUL010000014.1, on the reverse strand, counting down.
AGCCGCCCAGCAGCCCGACCGCAAAGCCCTTCCTCAACGCGGGCGGACCTGGCCGTCCCCGAGAACGAGGGTCTTGTAGGTCGTCAGCCCCTCCAGCGCGACGGGGCCGCGCGCGTGCAGACGCCCGGTCGCGATCCCGATCTCGGCGCCGAAGCCGAACTCGCCGCCGTCGGCAAACTGGGTGGAGGCGTTCCACAGCACGATCGCTGAATCGACCGCCGACAGGAACCGTTCGGCCGTCGCCCGGTCGGCGGTCACGATGGCGTCGGTGTGGGCGCTGCCATGGGCGGCGATGTGGGCAATGGCGCCCTCCACCCCATCGACGGTCGCGACGGCGGCGATGGCGTCAAGATACTCGGTGTCCCAGTCCTCGGGCGTGGCTGGGGAGAGCCTTGCATCGAGCGGCAGCAGGTCGGCCGTCACGCGCAGCGCGCAGCCGGCCTCCAGCAGATCGGTCAGGAGCGCGCGGGTGAGCCCGGGGTCTGCGGCGCGGTCGATCAGCAGCGTCTCCATCGCCCCGCAGATGCCGGTGCGCCGCATCTTGGCATTGAGCACGATCGCGCGCGCCATCGCCGGATCGGCCGCGCGATCGACATAGACATGGTTGTTGCCGTCGAGATGTGCCAGCACGGGCACGCGCGCCTCGGCCTGCACGCGCGCCACCAGGTTCTTGCCGCCCCGGGGCACGATGATGTCGATGAGGCCGGCGGCCGCCAGCATGGCGCCGACAGCAGCGCGATCGGTCACCGGCACCAGCTGGATCGCATCCGCCGGCAGCCCGGCCGAGACGATCCCCTGAACCAGCGCCTCGTGGATGGCGCGCGCCGAATGGATCGCCTCCGAGCCCGAGCGCAGGATGGCGGCCGAGCCGGCCATCAGGCACAGCGCCCCGGCGTCCGCCGTCACGTTCGGCCGGCTCTCGTAGATGATGCCGACGACGCCCAGCGGCACGCGCACCCGCTTGAACCTGAGGCCGTTGGGCCGCGTCCACTCGGCGATCGTCTCGCCCACCGGGTCGGGGAGCGCCGCCACCGCGTCCAGCCCCGCCGCCATCGCTTCGATCCGGCCCGGGTCCAGCCTGAGGCGATCCTGCATGGCCGACGAAAGGCCGCCTGCGGCTGCCATGTCGGCCGCATTGGCCGCCAGGATGTCGGCGACGCGGGCCCGGATGGCGGCCGCCGCCGCGCGAACCGCAGCGGCCTTGGCGGCGGTCGGCGTCTCGGCCAGCACGCGGGCAGTGGCGCGGGCGCGCGCGCCCATGTCGGCGATCAGCGCCTCGGGGGTCAGGGCAGGGGCGTTCACAGCATCACCATCTGGTCGCGGTGGATCATGGCACTGCGCGGGGCATAGCCCAGGATCGCGGCAATGTCGTCCCTGCTCTTGCCGGCGATGGCGCGCGCGTCAGCCGCATCATAGCCGATCAGGCCGCGCGCCACGAGCCGCCCGTCGGGCCCGATCACGTCGACCGCATCCCCCCGCCGGAACTGGCCCTCGATCCCGATCACGCCGGCGGCGAGCAGGCTCTTGCCCGCCCTGAGGGCCGCCACGGCGCCGGAATCGATGGTGAGCCGTCCTTCCACCTGCATCCGGCCCGCCAGCCACGCCTTGCGCGCGGCGAGCGCGTCGGGCGCGGGAAACACCGTGCCATGCCCGGTCTTGAGGAAGCTGGCCAGCGGATGGTCGGCCGCCCCGCCAGCTATCCCCACGGGAATGCCGGCGGCATGGGCGATCCGCGCGGCTTCCAGCTTGGCGGCCATCCCGCCCGAGCCCAGCCCCGAGGCGGACGCCCGGCTCGCCATGTGCTGGATCGCGGCGATGTCGGGCACCGTCTCGACGAGGGTGGCGGCCGGATCCTCGTCCGGGTTGGTGGGGAACAGCCCATCGACATCCAACAGCAGCAGCAGCACATCAGCCCGCGCGGCCTGGGCGGCGCGCTCCGCCAGCCGGTCATTGTCGCCAAAGCGGATCTCCTCGGTCGCCACCGAATCATTCTCGTTGAGGATCGGCACCGCACCCAGCGACAGCAGCCGGTCGAGCGTTGCCGAGGCGTTCAGGAAGCGCCGCCGGTCCTCGAAATCGCCCAGCGTCACCAGCATCTGCGCGGCCACCAGCCCGGCCGCCTCCAGCAGCTCGGCCCACAGCCCGGCCAGCTGGATCTGCCCGGCAGCGGCTGCCGCCTGCGCATCCTCGAGGCTGGCGCGCCCGCCCTTGGCCAGCCCCAGCCGCCGGGCACCGAGCGCGATCGCGCCCGAGGAGACGATCACGATCCGCCGCCCGCGCGCCTGCTCGGCGGCCACATCTGCAACCAGCGAGCGGAGCCACGCCTGTCTCGGCTTGCCGTCGCGCCCGATCAGGAGCGACGAGCCCACCTTCACCACCAGCCGCCCGCCCTCGGCAAAGGGCCGGGTGCGCTCGCTGCTCATGCCCGCCGCCCCGGCAGCGGCGACCAGCCCGGCTCGGGCGTGTCGCGCCTGTTCGCCGTCGCCTCGGCCCCGCCCGGCCCGAGGTGCGCGAGGATCGCATCCAGCACCGCATCCATGCCGTCGCCCGTCATCGCCGAGGCGACCAGCGGTTTCGAGCCGGTGCGCCGCTCGATGGCACGGGCGACCTGCGCGATCTTCCGGGGCGTGGCGACATCCGCCTTCGAGAGCACCACGATCTCGGGCTTGTCGGCAAGGCCCGCGCCATAGGCCTTAAGCTCGGCGCGCACCGTGTCATAGCCGGCTGTCGGCGCCTCGCCGCTTGCATCCACCAGGTGCAGCAGCAGCCGGCAGCGCTCGATGTGGCCCAGGAAGCGGTCGCCGATGCCGGCGCCTTCGGCCGCGCCCTCGATCAGGCCCGGAATGTCGGCCAGCACGAACTCGCGCCCCCGGTGCGAGACGACGCCGAGCTGCGGCTTCAGCGTGGTAAACGCATAGGCGCCCACCTTCGCCCGGGCATTGGTGACGGCGTTGAGGAAGCTCGACTTGCCGGCGTTGGGAAGGCCCACGAGCCCCACGTCGGCCAGCAGCTTCAGTCGCAGCCACACCGACATCTCCTGCCCCGGAAAGCCCTTCTGGAACTGGCGCGGCGCGCGGTTGGTCGACGACTTGAAATGCGCATTGCCCTTGCCGCCATCGCCGCCCTTCAGCAGCACGACGCGCTGGCCCACCTCGGTGAGGTCGGCCAGAAGCGTTCGCTCCTCGTCGTCGGCGAGGATCTGGGTGCCCACCGGCACCGGGATGACGAGCGTCCTGCCGGCCGCGCCATGCCGGTCGGAGCCCATGCCATGATGCCCGCGCTCGGCCCGGAAATGCTGCCGGTAGCGGAAGTCGATGAGGGTGTTGAGGCCCGGCACCGCCTCGAACACGATGTCGCCGCCGCGCCCGCCGTCGCCGCCATTGGGGCCGCCGAACTCGATGAACTTCTCGCGTCGGAAGCTGACGCAGCCGTCCCCGCCCCAGCCGGACTTCAGGTGGATCTTGGCCTGGTCGAGGAACATCATGGGCAGGTCATCCAGCCGGCGCGGCTAGCAGAAGGCGCCCCGCGGTCAAAATCAAAGGGCTGATCAAAACAAAAGGGCCGGGTTTCCCCGGCCCCGTCGCATGTCGGTCTGGCGGCAGCGCCTATTCGGCGGCGTCGGCCGCGTCCACCGACACATATTTGCGGCCCAGCTTGCCCTCGTGGAAGCGGACCCGGCCGGTCGCCAGCGCGAACAGCGTGTGGTCGCGGCCCAGGCCCACGTTCGTGCCCGGGTAGAAGCGCGTGCCGCGCTGCCGCACGAGGATGTTGCCGGCGAGCACCTCCTGCCCGCCGAAGCGCTTCACGCCGAGGCGCTTTGCCTGCGAGTCGCGGCCGTTCCTCGACGAGCCGCCTGCCTTCTTGTGTGCCATGGGTCAGTCTCCGGGGATCAGGCGATCGAGACGATCTTCAGCACCGTCTGCGACTGGCGGTGCCCGTTCTTGCGGCGATAATTGTGCCGGCGGCGCTTCTTGAAGATGATGACCTTCTCGCCCCGGTTCTGCTCGACGATCTCGGCCGTCACCTTGACGCCGGCGGCCTCCTTCAGCGTGCCGCCCTCGGCGACCAGCAGCACATCCTCCAGCGTCACCGTGTCGCCGGCGTTGCCCGCCAGACGCTCCACCGTGATCCGGTCCTCGGGCGCCACCCGATACTGCTTGCCGCCCGTGCGCACCACCGCGAACATGAAACCGCCTCGCTCGTCAAAAGAAGGTTGCTCGCGCCTGCCGGGGGCGGCGCGGGGATGGCGGCACATATGGGGGCCGGCCGCCCTTGTCAACCGAAGCCCGGCCGGTCTAGCCCTGTCGCAGGGACCAGAAGGGGGAGCGGGATGAGACCGACCGTCATTCGATCGATCGCGCTGGCGCTGCTGCTGTCGGCCGGCGCCGCCACGGCGCAGCCGGCGCCGATCACGGCGATCAAGGCCGGCCGCCTCATCGCCGACCCCTCGCGCGATCGGGGGGCGCCCGCCCTCATTCTCGTGGAAGGCAACCGCATTCGCGCCGTGCTGCCGGCCGATGCGCCCGTGCCCGAGGGCGCGCGCCTCGTCGATCTCTCGGATGCAACCGTGCTTCCCGGCCTCATCGATCTCCACGTCCACCTGACGGGCGATCCCGGCCGCTCGCCGCTCCATTTCGCGCAGACCACGTCCGAGCGCACCGTGGCCACGGGGGCCAGGAACGCCCTGCTCACGGTCAAGGCCGGCTTCACCACGGTGCGCGATCTCGGCGCGCCGCCGCTCGCCTCGCTGGCGCTCCGCGATGCGATCGCCGCCGGCGACCTTGTCGGCCCGCGAATCCAGGCGGCCGGCGCCGGAATCTCGATCATCGGCGGCCATGCCGATGTCTCGGGCTTCCGGCCCGATGTGAACGAGGTGCTGTCCTCGGGCAACAGCTGCACCGGCCCCGAGCAGTGCGCCGCACGGGTGCGCGAGGCGGCGCGGCGTGGCGTTGATGTCATCAAGATCACGGCGACCGGCGGCGTCCTCTCGCAGCAGGCGCGCGGGCTCGAGCTGCACTTCACGCCCGCCGAGATGAAGGCCATCGTCGAGACGGCCGACAGCCTCGGCCTCAAGGTCATGGCCCATGCCCATGGCGACAGCGGCATCCGCGGCGCGGTGGAGGCCGGTGTCTCGACGGTCGAGCATGGCACCTTCGCCAGCGCCGAGACATTGAGGCTCATGCGCCAGAAGGGCACCTGGTACGTGCCCACCCTCATGGCCTTCCAGGGCCTGGCTGACCGGGTGGGCAAGGGCATCTTCACGCCGGTCGTCGAGCTGAAGGCCAGGGCCGCGCTGGCGCAGTGGGGCAATGGCCTTGCGGCTGCCGTGCGCGCCGGCGTGCCGATCGCCTTCGGAACGGACGCCGGCGTGTTCGAGCATGGCCGCAACGGGGAGGAATTCGCCCTCATGGTGGAAAAGGGCGGCATGAGCCCGCGCGCCGCGCTGGTGGCCGCCACGGTGGATGCCGCGCGCGCCGCCGGCCTCTCGGACGAGATCGGCACCATCGCGCCCGGCAAGGCGGCCGACATCGTGGCCGTCTCGGGCGATCCGCTCGCCGACCCGCGCACCCTCCAGAAGATGCGCTTCGTGATGGCGAACGGCCGGATCGTCCCCCTCGACTAGCCGACCGTCCCCAGCGGCGAGAGGCGCCTCGCCGTCGCCCGCGCGGCGGCCACCTCGCCCTTCTCCAGCGGCGCCAGGATGGCGCGGGCATGCGCCTGCATCAGCCGCTCGAAGCCGTCGCCGGCCGGGGCCTTCAGGGCGCGCTCGAGCAGCGCGCGGGCGCGCGGTGCATTGTCGGCCGAGAGCGCAAGCAGCGTCGAGGCGGCGAACACCGGCACGGCCGGATCCCCGCCGGTCGTCGCCAGCGCCCGGTCGAAGAAGGCGAGCGCCTCGCGCTCGCGCGCGCCGAGCGCGGTGCCCGCGATCAGCCGCCCCAGGGTCGCCACCGCCTCGCCATGCCAGCCGCCCATTGCGCCCAGCGCCAGCGGATCGGCGGGCCGTTTCGCCAGGACGCCCTCGAAGGCGCGGCGCGCCTGCCTGGCAAGGCCGGGCGAATTCTCCAGCTTGGCGCGATAGCCGATGGTGATCCCCTGCTGCAGCAGCGCGTCGGGATTGCCCGGCGCAAGCGCCAGCGCGGCTGCGAAATCGGCCTCGGCCGCCAGCAGCAGCTCGCGCGCCCGGGCCTTTTCGGGGGTCTGCCAGGCGGCAAGCGTGCTCGTCGCCCGGCCGGCGGTGATCAGGCTCTCGACCGTCCCGGCTGCCCGGCCCGCACTGGCGGCCTCGGCGAAGCGCCCGGCCGCAAAGGCCTCGGCCCAGGGCATGGCGGCCGCCGGCGCCGCTGCGATCAGCAGCGCGAGCGCGGCGGCGCGGATCATGCCGCCACGCCTGCCAGCGCGTCCTCGATCAGCCGGCGGCTGTTCGCGGTCCCGTAGAGCGCGAAGAAGGTGCCCATGCGCGGGCCCTGCGAGCTGCCCAGCAGCACCTCGTAGAGCGCCTGAAACCAGCTTTTCAGCGGCTCGAACCCGTGGCGCTTGCCGATCTCATAGACCTCGAACTGGATCGCCTCGGCATCGGCCTGCGGATGGGCGCCCAGCCAGTCGGCCAGCTCGGCAAGCGCTGCGGCCTCGCGCGCGTCGGGCGCCCGGCGCCTGAGCGTCGGGGCCACATGGTCACGGTGAAAGGCGATGGCCGCCTCGATCTGGCGCCTGAGGTCGGGGTCGCCCTCCGGGTCGCAGTCGGGCGCGTAGCGCCTCAGATAGGCGCCGAGCATGGCGGCGTCCTTCGCGCCCGAGACGGCGACGAGGTTCAGCAGCAGCGAGAAGGGTACCGGCGCGCGCGCCGCGGGCGGCGGCCCGCCGTGCACGTGAAAGGCGGGGTTGCCCAGCCGCTCCTTGGCCGGCTGGGTGGCGAAGGCAGCGGCGAACTGCCGATACTCGTCCATCGCCTTCGGAATCACGGCCGGATAGAGCTTCTTCGCCGCGCGCGGCTGCTGGTACATGTAGAAGGCGAGGCTCTCGGGCGTGCCATAGGTCAGCCACTGCTCGATCGTCAGCCCATTGCCCTTCGTCTTGGAAATCTTGGCGCCCTGCTCGTCGAGGAACAGCTCGTAGTTGAACCCCTCGGGCGGCCGGGCACCCAGGATCCGCGCGATCTGGCCCGAGAGCTTCACGGAATCGATGAGGTCCTTGCCGGCCATCTCGTAATCGACGCCCAGCGCCACCCAGCGCATCGCCCAGTCCACCTTCCACTGCAGCTTGGCGTGCCCGCCGGTCACCGGCACGGTCATCGTCTCGCCCGTCTCGGGGTCGGCATAGCTGATGGTGCCGGCCGCCTCGTCGCGCCCGGTGATCGGCACCTGCAGCACCTTGCCGGTGCGCGGGCAGATCGGCAGGAAGGGCGAGGAGGTCGCCTGCCGCTCGGCGCCGAGCGTCGGCAGCATCACGGCCATGATGGCGTCGTAGTGCGCCAGAACGTTCAGGAGCGTCGCGTCGAACCGGCCCGAGCGGTAGCAGTCGGTCGAGCTCAGGAATTCATAGTCGAAGCCGAAGCCGTCGAGAAAGGCGCGAAGCCGCGCATTGTTGTGCGCGCCGAAGCTCTCGTGCGTGCCGAACGGGTCGGGCACGCTGGTCAGCGGCAGGTCGAGCGCGGCCTTCAGCAGCGCCTGGTTGGGCAGGTGCGGCGGCACCTTGCGCATCCCGTCCATGTCGTCCGAGAAGGCGATGAGGCGGGTCGGAACCCCGGGGCACATCAGCTCGAAGGCGCGGCGCACCATGGTCGTCCGCACCACTTCGCCGAAGGTGCCGATGTGCGGCAGGCCCGAGGGGCCATAGCCGGTCTCGAAGAGCACGCCGGCCGCCGGGAAGCCTTCAGGATAGCGCGCGACGATCTTCCGCGCCTCCTCGAACGGCCAGGCCTTGTTCACGCGGGCCTCTTCGCGCAGGGCGTCGATCTCGGCGGCAGGAAGGGAATTGAGGCCCGTGAACATGGACGGCCCTTTGCCATATCCGGCGCTTGCCGCAAGCCATGCCGGGCTGTGGCGCGCCGACCCGGCGGGCGCAACCGAGGCGATCTCGCGCACCGAGGCGCTCCGTCGCCTCGCCGACCAGCCGCATCTCCTGCTCCATGCGCCGCAGGTCGCGGCGCGTCTCGGCCTTGCCGAGATTTCCGGGCTCGACCTCCTCGAGCTGTTCGCCTTCGTCCGGCCGGCCAGCTTCCTCGTCCCCTCCATGGCGGGCCTTGCCGAGGCGCTCGGGCTGGCGCCGCCACGTGGAGACGCGGCCGCGCCGGCCTTCCTGCAACGGGCCGCCGCAACCCTGCTTTCAGAGACCGCCCGGCCCGACTGGCGCTGGCGCGAGGGCGCGGCCGAAAGCCTCGACCGGCTGCACCGTCGCGGCTGGCCCTGGAGCGGGCTGGTGTCCGAGCGGCTGGTCCCCGGCCCCCGGGCGCGCGGCCTGTTCGAGTCGCTCGACCCCTGGGTCGAGGCGCCGCCGCGCCCGGTGCCCCGGGATCGCCCGCTCGGCGGGGCCGAGGTGCTCGAAGGCCTCGCCGCGCTCGCCGGCACCCGGCGCGAGCCGCGCGCGGGCCAGAAGGCCTTCGCGCTCGCCGCCGCGCAGGCCTTTGCCCCGCGCGACAGCCGCGACGGCCCCAACCTCGTCGTCGCCGAGGCCGGCACGGGCATCGGCAAGACCCTGGGCTATCTGGCGCCCGCGGCGCTGCACGCGCAGGCAACCGGCGGGCAGGTCTGGCTTTCCACCTTCACCCGCGCGCTCCAGCGCCAGCTCAAGGCCGAGTGCGCGCGGAGCCTGCCCAGACTGCTCGAGCAACGCCGAATCGTGGTGCGCAAGGGGCGCGAGAACTATCTCTGCCTGCTCAACCTCGAGGATGCGATGCAGGGCGCCTTTGCCGGCCGCCCGGCGGTGTTTGCCGAGCTCGTCGCGCGCTGGGCGCGCTTCACCGCCGATGGCGACATGGTGGGCGGCGACCTCCCCGGATGGCTGCCCGGCCTGTTCCGCCGCGGCTCGGCGCTCCCGGCGCTCACCGACCGGCGCGGCGAATGCATCCGCGCCGCCTGCCCGCACTGGCGGGCCTGCTTCATCGAGAAGAGCGTGCGCGAGGCGGCGCAAGCCGACCTGGTGATCGCCAACCATGCGCTGGTGATGGCGAACGCGGTCCGCGCGCGGGCCGAAGGGGCGGCCATCCGCCGGATCGTCTTCGACGAGGGCCACCATCTGGCGTCTGCCGCCGACAGCGCCTTCTCGGTCGCGCTGACCGGCGGGGAGGCGATCGAGCTTCGCCGCTGGCTGCTCGGGCCCGACCGGCCCGGCCGCCGCGCCGGCCGCCGCCGGGGCCTCGCGGCGCGGCTCATGGATGTCGCGAGCTACGACGGCCCCGGCGCCGCCGCGCTCGAGGCCGTGCTGGAGGCGGCCCGCGCGCTGCCGTCAGCCGACTGGCTTGCCCGCGCTGCCGCCGGGGAGCCGCAGGGGCCGCTCGAGGCGCTGATCGCCGCGGTGCGCGCCCTCGTGCTTGCCCGCGCCGAGGACGAGGAGCGCGGCTTCACGCTGGAAGCGGCCATCGCGTCGCTTCCTCCGGGCCTGCCCGAGGCGGTCGAGGCGGCGGACGCGGCGCTTTTGACGCTGGCCCGCGCCATGGTGCAGCTGCGCGCCCGCCTCGTCGCGCTCGCCGAGGAGCAGCCCGACTGGCTCGACGCGCCCGGCCTCGCCCGGCTCGGCGCCGCGGCCGAGGGCCTCCAGCTCCGGCTCGACCAGCTCGGCCAGTGGTCGGCGCTGCTGGCGCGCGTCGTGGGCGAGGCAGAGCCGGACTTCGTGGACTGGTTCCAGCTGGTCCGCGCCGAGGGGCGGGAGCTGGACTGCGGCATCGTCCGCCACTGGCTCGATCCCCTGAAGCCGCTTGCCAGGGCCGTGCTCCAGCCCGCGCACGGAGTCCTCGTCACCTCGGCGACGCTGGGCGACCCGCCCGAGGCCGCCGCCGGCGCCGGCCACCTCGCGGTCGCCCCCCGGCTGTTCCGCGCGGCCAGCCCCTTCGACTATGCCGCCTGCGCGCGGATCTTCATCGCAACCGACGTGGACCGGCGGGACATGGGCGCGCTTGCGCATGCCTATCAGGCGCTGATCGGGGCGGCCGGCGGCGGCACGCTGGGGCTGTTCACGGCGATCGCCCGGCTTCGCGCCGTCCACGCGCGCCTCGCCGATCGCCTCGCGCGCGAGGGGCTTCCGCTGCTTGCCCAGCATGTCGACGCGATGGACACGGGCACACTGGTCGATCTCTTCCGCGCCGACCCGCGCGCGACGCTCCTTGGCACGGATGCGCTTCGCGACGGCGTGGACGTGCCGGGCGATTCGCTCCGCCAGATCGTCTTCGAGGGCGTCCCCTGGTCGCGCCCCACCATCCTCGCCGGCGCCCGCCGCGCGGCGCTGGGCGGCCAGGCGCACGAGGATTCGCTCGTCCGCCACCGCCTCGCCCAGGCCTTCGGGCGGCTGATCCGAACGGCGGATGATCGCGGCGTGTTCGTGCTGCTCGGCGCGGCCGTGCCGTCGCGACTGCTGGCTGCCTTCCCGCCTGGGGTCCCCGTTGTCCGGGCCCCGCTTGCCGAGGTGGCGGCCGCCGTATCGGCCTTTCTGTCGCCAGCTTGCGCGGTTCCGGGCGGCTCCCTAGGAGGATCGCAAGGGGAGAGGGCCGCGACCGACCCATGAAGCATCTGAGCCTGTTGCGTCACGCCAAGTCGAGCTGGGACGATCCCGTCGAGCGGGATTTCGACCGGCCCTTGAACGGCCGCGGCCATCGCGCCGCGCGGCGCATGGGCGAATGGCTGCGCGACCAGCAGCTCGCCTTCGGCGCCGTCGTCGCCTCGCCGGCGCTTCGCATCCGGCAGACGGTCGAGGATGTGGAGGCAGCACTCGGCCACCGCCTCGCGCCCGCCTGGGACAGGCGCGTCTACATGGCCTCGGCCGCGACCCTGCTCGAGATCGTCCGCGAGACCGACGAGGCCGTCGATCACCTGCTCCTCATCGGCCACAATCCGGGGCTTGAGGACCTGCTCCTCCTGCTGACCGAGGGCGCCGACTGCGACCTGCGCCGCGAGGCCGAGGTGAAATATCCGACGGCGGCCTTCGCCACGCTCGAGCTTCCCGTCGAGCGCTGGTCCGCCGTCTCGGAAGGGGGCGCGCGGCTCGTCCGCTTCGTCCGCCCGCGCGATCTCGATCCAACCCTGGGGCCCGACCGATGAGCCTGATTCTCGCCTTCCTCCTTGCCACCGCCGCGCCGGCCGCCGAGCCGCCGCGCCCCGCTGCAGCCGGAGTCGAGAAGCCCGCCGAGCGCGTGCCGACCGACATCCGCCGCCTCACCATCCTGGTGCGCGACATGGAGCGGAGCCTCCGGCTCTACCGCGACGTGCTGGGCCTCAGGGTCAATTACGACGCCGAGATCACCGTATCCGGCGTGGCGTTGCCGGCGGGCGTGCCCGGCAACAAGACGCGCCTCGTCCTCCTCAATGGCAACGATCCCTGGATCGGCTGGATCGGCCTCATGCACTATGTCGATCCGCCGCTGGAGGATGCCGGCAAGCCCTATCCCACCCGGCTCGGCGCCGGCGGCCATGTTCTCGTCGTCAACACCGACGATGCGGTCAAGCGCTGCGCCATGGCCAAGGCCGTGCCCGGGACCCACTTCACATCCGAGCCGCGGCTCCAGGTCTATGCCGGGCGCAACGGCGGGCCGGACATCCGGGTGATGGGCTGCAACTTCTTCGATCCCGACGGAACCTTCATCGAGCTCAACCAGATCCTCGACTGACGCGATGTCGCTTGCCGATCGCCTGCTCTGGCCGCTGGTGCTGCTCGGCCGCGCCGCGCTCGGGGCGCTGGCCGCGATCGGCCGTCTGGCGATCTTCGCGGCCACTGCGGTCGCCCGCGCGCTTTCGCCCCCCTGGTATCCGGCTCGCCTCCTCGAGCAGATGGCGCATGTCGGCTGGTTCTCGCTTCCCGTCGTCGGCCTGACGGCGCTGTTCACGGGTGCCGCGCTCGCCCAGCAGATCTATGTCGGCGGACAGCGCTTCTCGGCCGAGTCGACCGTGCCGGCCGTCACCGTCATCGCCATCGTCCGCGAACTGGGTCCGGTGCTCGCCGGCCTCATGGTCGCCGGCCGCGTCGCCTCGGCCATGGCCGCCGAGCTTGCGACCATGCGGGTGACCGAACAGCTGGATGCCATGGTCACGCTCCGGACCGACCCGTGGCGCTACCTCGTGGTGCCGCGCCTGCTGGCGGCCACCCTGATGCTTCCGCTCCTCGTGCTGGTCGCCAACCTCATCGGCGTGCTCGGCGGCTATCTGCTGTCGGTCGGGCGGCTTGGGTTCAACTCGGCCACCTATCTCGCCACCACGCGCCGCTATCTCGAAACCGACGACATCGTCTCCAGCCTCGTCAAGGCGGCCGTCTTCGGCTTCCTGCTGGCGCTCGCCGGCTGCTACCACGGCTTCCGCTCGGGCGGCGGCGCGGCCGGAGTCGGCCGGGCGACGACCAACGCCGTCGTCACCGCCTTCATCCTCATCCTGCTGTTCAACCTCGCGATCACCGTGCTGGTGTTCGGCGCATGAGCATCCCGCGCCTGTCGCTTCGCGGGGTCGCCAAGGCCTTCGGGCCGAAGCGGGTGCTGCAACAGGTCGATCTCGATGTCGCGGCCGGCGAAAGCCTCGTCGTCATCGGCGGCTCCGGCACGGGCAAGTCGGTGCTGCTGAAATGCGTGCTGGGGCTGCTTGCCGTCGATTCCGGCTCGATCCAGCTTGACGGCACGGAACTGGTGGGCCTGCAGGGTGCCGTGCTCGATCGGCACCGCGCCCGCTTCGGCATGCTCTTCCAGGGCGGCGCCCTGTTCGATTCGCTTCCTGTCTGGCGCAACGTCACCTTCGCGCTGACGAAGGGCGGCAGCCGCGACGCGGCGGCCATGCGGGCGCGCGCTGTCGAGGTGCTGGCGAAGGTCGGCCTCGAGCCGGCGGTGGCGGATCTCCGGCCCGCCGCGCTGTCGGGCGGGATGCTGAAGCGCGTCGCGCTGGCGCGCGCCATTGCCGCAGCGCCCGACATCCTCTTCTTCGACGAGCCGACCACCGGCCTCGACCCGATCCGCGCCGCCCTCATCAACCGCCTCATCCGAGAGCAGGTGACGGCGCTCGGCGCCACCGCCGTCACCATCACCCACGACATGGCGAGCGTGCGCGCCATCGCCGACCGGGTGGCGATGCTGCACGAGGGGCGGATCGTCTGGTCCGGGCCGCCCTCGGCGCTCGACCGGAGCGGCAATCCGCTGGTGGACCAGTTCGTCCACGGTCGCGCCGAGGGGCCGCTCACGGCCGGCTGATCCCGAGTCGCCGGCCGTCCCGGCCGGCGGCCCAGTCATCCACAGGCAAATGCCGGGCCGCGCGCGGCCGCAAGAGCCTGAACCGCCGTCCGTTACATTTCTTTACTTGGGTTCGGGCCGGATTTGTCATCAGCCTGTCCCGTCGCCGTTGCATCCCCGGGCGCGTCCGGGTTGCGCGGAAGGGTTGGGACAATGGGTATCACGATGACCAACAAGCGGGTGTTCGTGCTCGCCGTCGCGCTGGGCTTCGTCGGCGGGTTCGCCTGGGTGGCGCTCGCCCGCGACGCCGGTGCCACGGACCGGGGCGCCAGCATGGCGGCCTACGCCGAGACGGACTGAGCCGCCGGCCCCTCGGCCTCCTCGGCCTGCTGCAGCGCCCACAGCTCGGCATAGGCGCCGCCGGCCGCCAGCAGTTCCTCGTGCCGGCCGCGCTCCACGATCCGGCCGTCGGCCATCACCAGGATCTGGTCGGCATCCACGATCGTCGAGAGGCGGTGCGCGATCACCAGCGTGGTCCGCCCGCGTTCCGCCACTTCCAGCGCGTCCTGGATCCCGGCCTCGGTCGCACTATCGAGCGCGCTGGTCGCCTCGTCGAGGATCAGGATCGGCGGGTCCTTGAGCAGGGTCCGCGCGATCGCCACCCGCTGCTTCTCACCGCCCGAGAGCTTCAGCCCCCGTTCGCCCACCATCGTTTCATAGCCGTCGGGCAGGCGCGAGACGAAGTCGTGGATCTGCGCGGCCTTCGCTGCCGCCTCCAGCGCGTCGCGGCTCGCGCCCTCGCGGCCATAGCCGATGTTGAAGGCGATGGTGTCGTTGAACAGCACCGTGTCCTGCGGCACGATCCCGATGGCCGCGCGCAGGCTCTCCTCGGTCACCTCGCGGATGTCCTGCCCGTCGATCGTCACCCGCCCGCCCGAGATCTCGTAGAAGCGGAACAGGATCCGGGCGATGGTGGACTTGCCTGCCCCGGTCGGCCCGACGATCGCGGTGCGCGTGCCGGGCTCGCACACGAAGCTCACCCCCTTCAGGATCTGCCGCCGCGGCTCGTAGGCGAAGTGCACATCCTCGAACACCACCCGCCCGCCGCGCACCTCCAGCGCCGGTGTCCCCGGCCGCGGGTCGATGGCGCGCGGCGTGTCCAGCAGGCCGAACATCGCTTCCATGTCGATGAGGCCCTGCTTCACTTCGCGATAGACCATGCCCAGCATGTCGAGCGGGCGGAACAGTTGCGCCAGCAGCGTGTTCACCAGCACCACGTCGCCCGGCGTGAAGCGCCCCTCGGCCCAGCCGACCACGGTGAAGGCCATGGCGCCCCCCATCATCAGGTTGGTGATGAAGGACTGGCCGATGTTGAGCCAGGCAAGCGAGGTTTCCGACCGGGTGGCGGCATCGGCATAGCGCCGGGCTGCCCGCTCGTAGCGCCGCGCCTCCAGCGCCTCGGCATTGAAATATTTGACCGTCTCATAGTTGAGGAGGGAATCGACCGCCCGCGCCGAGACCTTGTTGTCGAGTTCCACCGTCTTGCGCCGCAGCTCGGTTCGCCAGCGGGTGATGGCCCAGGTGAACCAGCTGTAGGCCACCACCATCATGGCGGTCGCGATCACCAGCTCGAAGCCCATGCGCGTGCCGAAGATCACCAGCACCGCCGTCAGCTCGATCGCCACCGGCGCCAGGTTGAACAGCAGCAGGTAGAGCATCAGGTCGATCGACTTGGTTCCCCGCTCGATGATCCTTGTCAGCGAGCCGGTCTTGCGCTCCAGGTGGAACTTCAGCGGCAGCGCGTGGAGGTGGCGGAACACCTGCACGGCAAGCTCGCGCGTGGCTTCCTGCCCCACCCGCTCGAAGATGGCGTTCCGGAGATTGTCGAACAGCACCGCCCCGAAGCGCCCGGCGGCATAGGCCCACACCAGCGCCACGATCACCCACAGCGGGCCGGCCGCAGCACTTCCGGCCGACATGCGGTCGATAACGCCCTTGTAGGCAAAGGGCATCACCAGCATCACCGCCTTGGCGACCAGCACCAGGGCAAGCGCCACCACGACGCGGACCTTCAGCCCCGGCTGGCCCTTGGGCCACAGATAGGGAAGGAAGCGCTTCAGCGTGCGGATGTCGGCATCACCGGTCGGCGCTTCAGGGCCGGGCTGACCATGCGGGGGGCTCATCGACTGCCCATGTGGCCTTCGCCGTGCGACGCTGCAAGTCGGGGCCGTCGGGACGATCCCCGGCATTTCCCGTCTTGCAGGCCTTCCCCGGCGCGGCCACATGGCAGTCCATGACGACGTCGCCCCCGATGAAGGCCGTGCCCATGAAGGCGGTGATCGTGCCGGTCACGCCGCTCCAGCAGAATTGCACGCTGCTGTGGTGCACCCAGACCATGAAGGGTGCCTTCGTCGATCCCGGCGGCGATCTCGATCATCTGCTGAAGGTCGCGGCCGAACAGGGCGTGACGATCGAGAAGCTGCTGGTGACGCACGGCCACATCGACCATTGCGGGCTCACGGGCGTGCTCGCCCAGCGCCTCGGCGTGCCGATCGAGGGGCCGCACCCCGATGACAAGTTCTGGATCGACATGAACCCGATCGTGGGCGCCCAATATGGCGTGCCCGGCGCCACAGCCTTCACGCCCGACCGCTGGCTCCACGACGGCGACAGGGTGACGGTCGGCAACCTCGTGCTCGATGTCTATCACTGCCCCGGCCATACGCCCGGCCATGTCATCTTCCACCACCCGCCCACGAAGCTCGCGATCGTCGGCGACGTGCTGTTCCAGGGCAGCGTCGGCCGCACTGACTTTCCCAGGGGCGATTTCCAGCAGCTGGTCACCAGCATCACGACCCGCCTCTGGCCGCTCGGCAACGAGACCGTCTTTGTCCCCGGTCATGGCCCGATCAGCACCTTCGGCCGCGAGCGGCAGGCCAATCCCTTCGTCGGCGACGCCGTTCTCTAGAACAGCGCGCCCTGCCGCGGATCCGCGCCGGGCTTCACGAACAGGTCCGTCCGCAGCGCCGGCCGCCCTCGGGTCAGGCCGTGGCGCTGCCGCGCCATCTGGAGCCGGGCTTCCAGCAGCCGCCCCCACGCGCCCTGGCCCTTCATCCGGCTGCCGAAGCCGGGGTCATTGAGCCGCCCGCCGCGCATGGCGCGGACGGCATTCAGCACATGCGCCGCGCGCTCCGGCCGGTTCGCGTGCAGCCACGCCTCGAACAGCGGCGCCACCTCGTGCGGCAGGCGGATGGGCATGGCGTGCGCGCCGACGGCGCCGGCCCCGGCCGCGGCGGCCAGGATCGCTTCCAGCTCATGGTCGTTGAGCGCGGGGATCATGGGCGAGGCCGACACCAGCACCGGGACCCCCGCATCCGCCAGCCTGCGGATTGCAAGCAGCCGCCGGTGCGGAGCGGCGGCGCGCGGCTCCATCGCCCGTGCCAGCGCCGGGTCGAGCGTCGTCACCGAGAGCATGGCCGCGAACAGCCCGCGCTCGGCGAGCGGGGCGATGAGGTCGAGGTCCGCCACGATCCGGTCGGACTTGGTGGTGATCGCAACCGGGTGGCCGGTCTCGAGGCAGAGGCTCAGCACCGCCCGGGTGATGCGGAAGCGCGCCTCGATCGGCTGGTAGGGATCGGTGTTGGTGCCCATCGCCAGCACTTGGGGTCGGTAGGCGGCTTTCGCGAACTCGGCGCGCAGCAGCGCCGGGCCGTCGGGCTTGGCGAACAGGCGCGTCTCGAAATCGAGGCCGGGCGACAGGCCGTGGAAGGCGTGCGTCGGCCGCGCGAAGCAGTAGATGCAGCCATGCTCGCAGCCGCGATAGGCGTTGAAGCTGCGGTCGAAGGGAATGTCCGGGCTGTCGTTTCGGGTCAGTGCCCGGCGCGGCCGCTCGATCGTGACGGTCGTTCGCAGCGGGGGAATGTCCTCATGCGCCGCTGCATGGTCGAGCCAGTCCCCGTCTGCCTCGCGGGCCCGGTCGTCGAAGCGGGTGGAGAGGGCGTTCGTGGGCGCGCCGCGGCGAGGCATGGCAGGAACATAACAGGAACATTGGCGCCGGGGAAGCGGCCCGCCGGCCGTTCGCTCCGGCGAGTCGGGGGACCATGGCTGCGCCATGGCCGCCGCCGTCGCTTGTCGTCGGTCGGGCCCGCGTTCGACGGCCAAGCCGCCGAAGCGGCCCGCCGGCCGTTCGCTCCGCCGAGTCCGCGGGCCAGTGCCTTCGCACTGGCCGCGGCCGGCGTCGCTAGAGCCAGCCTCTTCGCTTGAACCAGAGGTAGGGCAGCACGGCCGCCAGCACCATCAGCAGCAGGGCGAAGGGATAGCCCAGTGGCCATTCCAGCTCGGGCATCACCTCGAAGTTCATGCCGTAGATGGAGGCGACCAGCGTCGGCGGGAGGAAGACGACCGCGCCGACCGAGAAGATCTTGATGATCGCATTCTGCTCGATCGAGATCCGCCCCAGCGCGGCATCCAGAAGGAAGGCGATGTTCTGGGTGAGATAGGCGGTGTTCTCCGACAGGCTCATCAGGTCGCGGTTCACCGACTTGATCGAATCGCGCACCACCCGGTCGGGCTTCTGGCGCTGGCCGACCCCGGCGTCCGCCTCCTCGTGGCCGAGCTGGAGGAAGCTCGTCGCGCGCGCGAGCGTGACAAGGCTGTCATGCACCTTGTTGAGCACGAACTGGGTGTTCCCGATCCGCCGCAGGATGATCGTGAGATCGTCGGTCGAGATACGCATCGTGTTCGGCCGGTCGCGGCCGAAGATGCTGGCCGACAGCTTGTCGATCTCGCCGCCCATGCGCTCCAGGATGTCGGCCGTCTTGTCCACCACCGCGTCCAGCAGGCGCACCACGAGCATGTGCGGGCTGGGGCCGGGCGCCGTGCGCGTGCAGCTGAGGTCGAGCATCCGGAAGGCCGTCGGGTCGGCATAGCGGACGGTCACCAGCTGCCTGGGCGTCAGGATCAGCGAGACGGGAACCGCCGCCGGCTCGTCCGAATCGACCCCGACCACCAGAAGCACGTTCATCACCTGCGCCGAGCCCTCGCGGTAGACCCGGCTCGAGGCCTCGATCGAGACCATGTCGGCCTTGCTTGGAAGCGCAATTCCGAGCGCCTCCTCGACGGCGCGCCGCTCGTGCGGAAGCGGGAAGGCGAGGTCGATCCAGACCGCGCTGCGGATCGCCTCGGCGTCGGGCACGATCGACAGCGGGGTCTGCACGCCGCTGGCGATCACGTCGGGCGGGATCTGGTCCGTCGGGCGGTCGGGGACGTGCAGGCGGAGCATCGGGAGGCCGCTTACCGCCGACGGCACGTGGCGGCAACGCCGGGCCTTCAGAGCATCGGCGGCCGCTCCAGCCCGATGGAGGTCATGGCCATGGCCTGCACCATCAGCACGACGAGCCAGTGCAGCGAATCAGCTGCCGCCATGGGGCCGGGCAGGCCGCGGAAGCGCTGGGTCACCAGCAGCACCGGCACGATGAACCCGATCCAGATGACGACGACGGTGACGGCGGCGTCCATGAAGGGGCTTCCGGTCTCGCGCGGGCCGATGATGAGCGCGCCAGCCAGCAGGGTCGCCAGCCAGAATTCGGCAATCGCCGTCAGCGCCGCAAAGTCGAACGCCGGCCGCTCGCCGGGGCGCGACAGGAAGAAATGGCCGAGCCCGACGATCAGCCCAAGCAGGGTGGCGATCAGGATCGGGGTGAGATTGAGGCCGACATATTCCAGGGCACGGCTCCTTCTGGCGGGGGCTCGAACGCGCGTCAGCTTTCCCTAAGGCGTGGCATCAGTTCAACAAAATTGCAAGGACGGAAGCGGCTGTCGAGCTGGTGGACAAGGATCCGGTCCCAGCCGTCGGCGACTGCCCCGCGGCTGCCCGGCAGCGCGAAGAGATAGGTGCCGCGCGCCACGCCGGCGCAGGCGCGCGACTGGATGGTGGACACCCCGATGCTCTGGTAGGACAGCATCCGGAACAGCTCGCCGAAGCCCGGGATCGGCTTGTCGATCACCGCGTCCAGCGCTTCGGGGGTCACGTCGCGGCCGGTCACGCCAGTGCCGCCGGTCGAGATCACGCAGTCGACGCTCGGGTCGTCGATCCAGCCGGCCAGCACCTCGACGATCGCATCCACCTCGTCCTTCACGATCCGCCGGTCGGCCAGGCGGTGGCCGGCCGCCTCGATCCGCTGGGCGAGCAGGTCGCCCGAATGGTCGTCGGCGGCGGTTCGCGTGTCGGAGACGGTCAGCACGGCGATGTTGACGGCGCGGAAGGGGCGCGTTTCATCGAGGCCCACGTCAGCGCCGCCCCCCGGCAAGCGCCGTCGAAGTCGGCGGGAACAGCGGCCAGCGGTTGGTCGCCAGCACCGTCAGGCTCTGCGGCGGCGCCGTCTCGCCGCGCCCGGCCGCCTCCTTCATCTGGTACATCCAGAAGTTGCGCAGCACGACGCCCACGTAATGGCGCGTCTCGCGGAACGGGATGCTCTCGATGAACAGCAGCGGATCGCCGTTGTCGCGGACCCCGCCCTGGTTCCAGCGCATCACCGAGCCCGGCCCGGCATTGTAGGCGGCGATCACCTTGGGCAGCAGCCCCTGCGTGTGCGGGCTGTCGCGCAGCATCTCGAGATAGGCCTGGCCGAACTCGACGTTGAAGGCAGGATCGGCAAGCCTGTCCTCGCCGACCGACAGGTCGAGGGCGCGGGCGATGTCGCGGGCGGTGCCGGGCATGATCTGCATCACCCCGCGCGCGCCGGCGCCCGACCGGGCGGTGGTGATGAACTTCGATTCCTGCAGCGCATGGGCGAAGACGAGGCCGCGATCCACCCGCCAGCCGCGCGCCGGCGCCCATTCCGGCGTCGGGAAGCGCGCCGACATGGGCGGCATCTGGCCGGACGGCGGGTTCTGGGCCAGCCAGTACTGGGTCGCCGGCAGGTCGAGCCGCGCCGAAAGTCTCAGGATGGGCTCATAGGTGTCGGGCGCGGTGGTGGCCGCGAGATGCCGCAGCTCGCGGTCGGCAAGCCCCGTCTCGCCGATCTCGGCGAGCGCTGCGGCCCGCCGGGCACCGCGATGGCTGGCGAGCGTCGTCCAGTCGGCCTGGATGAAGTCGGGCTCACGCCAGTCGAGATTGGGGGCGATCCCCAGCTGCCGGGCGGCCAGCAGGCCATAGAAGCCGTCGCGGTCGCGCGCGACCGCGGCGCGCAGCCGCTCGGTTGCCTTGTAGGGCCGCTCGCCGCGCACATGCGCGTGC
>JBKBUL010000013.1:0-34145 GCA_046290045.1 Sphingomonadaceae bacterium | reverse complement strand
GGCCCCCTCGACTCTCTTAGATGGGCGCTCATCGAGACCCGCGACACCATCGTCATGATGTGGGACACGCTCGCGCAGATCGTGACGGGTCGGCGGGCCGTCGATGAACTGGGCGGGCCGATCAAGATCGCGCAATTCTCGGGCCAGAGCGCGGCGCTGGGGCTTCCCGCGCTCATCTCCTTCATCGCCCTCATCTCGATAAACTTGGGGTTCATCAACCTGCTGCCAATCCCGATGCTGGACGGGGGGCATCTCTTCCTCTACGCGCTCGAAGCCGTCCGGCGTCGACCGCTCAACCCGAAGGTGCAGGAATGGGCGTTCATGTCGGGCTTTGCGCTGCTGATGACGCTCATGCTGTTCCTGACGTGGAACGACCTGCAATCGGTCGGACTGTGGGACAGGCTGGCCGGCATCACCGGCTGACCGAAAGACAGGAACCGAACCCGAGGTGACCAGAACGCCCGCCCGGTGCTCTTCGCAGCCAGGCCCTTCCACCGGATCGCGTCGCGCTGCCCGCCTGCTGGTGGTCGGCGCCGCTTCGACCCTGGTGGTCGCCGCCCCCGCGCTTGCCCAGCGCAACGCGGCGGCTCCGGCCCAGGCCGTTCCGCCGGCGGCCGCCGTGCCGGAGCCGGCGCGCACCATCCGCTCGATCGAGGTGGTCGGCAACGAGCGCCTCGAGCCGGACACGGTGCGCTCCTACATCGACCTGGGGGTCGGCGAAGCCTATGACCGCGTTCGCCTCGACCGGGCCTTGAAGGACCTGTTCGAGACCGAGCTGTTCGCCGACGTGCAGATCCGCGACGACGGCTTCGGCAACCTGGTGATCGACGTGCGCGAGAACCCGGTCATCAACCGGGTGCTGATCGAGGGCGCCAAGCGGGTCAAGGAAGACAAGATCCGCGAGGAGATCAAGGTCGCCCCGCGGCAGATATTCACGCGCAGCCGGGCGCGCGCCGATGTGGAGCGGATCCTCGAGCTCTACCGCCGCTCGGGCCGCTTCGCCGCCCGCGTCGAGCCCAAGATCGTCCAGCTCGAGCAGAACCGGGTGGACCTCATCTTCGAGATCGCCGAGGGCCCGAAATCCAAGGTCCGGCAGATCAACATCATCGGCAACGAGCGCTTCTCGGATTCGAAGCTGCGCGGCGAGATGGCGACCCGTCAGGCCCGCCCCCTGCGGCTGTTCACCTCCAACGACACCTATGATCCCGACCGGCTGGCCTTCGACCAGCAGAAGCTCCGGCAATTCTACCTGACCCAGGGCTATGCCGACTTCCGGGTCGTCTCCTCCATCGCCGAGCTGACGCCCGACCGGCGCGACTTCATCGTCACCTATGTGATCGAGGAGGGCGAGCGCTACAAGTTCGGCAAGGTCGATCTGGAAAGCCAGATCCGCGACGTGAAGGCGGAGAATTTCAAGGTCCTGCTGCCGATGCGCGAGGGGGACTGGTACAATGCCAAGCAGGTCGAGGACACGATCGACGGGCTGACCGAGGCGGTCGGCCTGCTCGGCTATGCCTTCGCCGACGTGCGCCCCAATTTCGATCGCGACCGCGAGAAGCGCGAGATGGCGATCACCTTCGTGATCAACGAGGCGCCGCGGGTCTATGTCGAGAGCGTCACGATCGCCGGCAACACCCGCACGCGCGACGAGGTGATCCGCCGCGAGTTCCGCCTCGCCGAGGGCGACGCCTTCAATTCGATCAAGGTCAAGCGCTCGCGCGATCGCATCCAGAGCCTCGGCTTCTTCCAGGACAAGCTGGAAGTGAAGCAGAACCCCGGCACCGCGCCCGACAAGGTGGCCCTCCAGGTCGATGTCGAGGAGCGGCCGACCGGCTCGCTGCAGCTGTCGGCCGGCTTCTCCTCGATCGAGCGCTTCATCTTCAGCTTCTCCATCGAGGAGCGGAACTTCCGTGGCCGCGCCCAGCAGCTCCGCCTGTCGGCCAATGTCAGCAGCTTCTCGCGCTCGGTCGAGGTCGGCTTCACCGAACCCTATCTCTTCGGCCGCAACCTCGCGCTCGGCTTCGACATCTTCCGGCGCGACCTCAATTCCTTCCGCTTCGGGGTCAACAACAACCGCGAGACGACCTACGAGCAGGTGACGACGGGCTTTGGAATCCGGCTGGGCACGGCGCTCACCGAATTCTGGTCCGGGCAGCTGCGCTACGGCCTCTCGGTCGACGAGGTCAGCCTCGATCGCAGCCTGTTCTTCACCGACGGCGTCTGCGATCCGCTCAAGGCCGGTCGATTCCTGTGCGAGGCGATCGGTCGCAACACCACCTCGGCGCTCGGCTACAGCCTGGTGCTCGACACGCTCGACAACCGCATCCGGCCGTCATCGGGCAACCGCTTCGTGCTGAGCCAGGATGTGGCGGGCCTGGGCGGCAATGTGAAGTATCTGCGCACCCGTGCCAACTATGATCATTATTTCCGCCTGCCGGCCGGCTTCATCCTGAACCTCGGGATCGAGGGCGGGAACATCACCGGCCTTGGTGGCGACGATGTCCGCCTGACCGACCGCTTCTACCTCGGCGAACCCCGCATGCGCGGTTTCGGGATCCGCGGCGTCGGCCCCCGGATCATCCGCTTCCCGCGCGATGGCAACGGCAATGTCGTGTTCGACCGGCAGGCCGCGCTCGACGATGCGATCGGCGGCCGCAACTATTATCTCGGCCGGGCCGAGGTCGAAATCCCGCTGGGCTCCGGCGGCCGCGAGCTGGGCTTGCGCCCCTCGGTCTTCGTCGATGTCGGCGCGCTGTGGAACGTCCGCTTCCCGCAGCTGATCGATCAGCCCAACCGCACCGAGCAGGTCTGCACGGGCGAGCCGCCAAACCGGACCTGCGAGGATGTGCTGATCACCGGCTTCCGCGAGGTCGCCTTCGGCAACAGCCCGTCGCCGCGCGTTTCGGTCGGTGTCGGCGTTTCGTGGAACTCGCCCTTCGGCCCCTTCCGCTTCGACCTTGCGAAGGCGCTCCGGAAAGTGGAAGGCGACGACACGCAGGTCTTCCAGTTCAACGTAGGAACCCAATTCTGATGATGAAGCACAGCCTTGCCGCCGTCGCGCTCGCGTTCGGCCTCACCACCGCCGGTCTCATGTCGGCGCCCGTTTCCGCCCAGGCCCTCGCGCCCGCCGTCATCGTCATCGTCGACATGGATCGCGTGGTGAACGAGAGCGCGGCCGGCAAGCAGGCCGCCACCGAGATCCAGGGCCGGATCACCCAGCTGCAGAGCCGCGCCCAGGCGCTCCAGACCGAGCTTCAGACCGAAGCGCAGGCGATCCAGCAGGGCCAGGCGAACAAGACGCTCGCGGGTCCCGCGCTCGAGACCCGCGCCAAGGCCTTCGGGGATCGGCAGCAGCGCGCCCAGGAGGAGCTGGGCCGTCTCGAGAATGAGATCGGCCGCAGCCGCGCCTATGTGCTCCAGCAGATCGACACCGCCGCGCAGCCGATCATCACCCAGATCATGCGCGAGCGGAACGCCCAGATCGCGCTCGCCAAGGGGGCAACGCTCCAGCATTCCGCCACGCTCGAGATCACCAACGACGTGATCGCCCGCCTCAACACCAGCCTGCCGCGGGTCTCCACCACGCCGCCGGCGCAGCCCGCGCAGCAGCAGCCGGCGCAGCAGCGGCGCTGAGGCCGGAGGCATTCGGGGGGCAGGCGCGATGGACATCGTCCAGGTGCTGAAGCGCCTGCCCCACCGCTATCCGATGCTGCTTGTCGACCGGGTGGCCGAACTGGTTCCCGGCGAGCGGATTGCCGCCATCAAGGCGGTCAGCATCAATGAGCCCTTCTTCCAGGGCCATTTCCCCGGCCGGCCGATCATGCCGGGCGTCCTCATCGTCGAGGCGCTGGCGCAGGCGGCCGGCGTGCTCGCCATCGAGAGCCTCGGCCTCGAGGACAGCGGCAAGCTCGTCTATTTCATGGCGATCGAGGAGGCGAAGTTCCGCAAACCCGTGGAGCCCGGCTGCCTGCTCAGGCTCGAAGCCGCCTTCGTCCAGCGCCGCGCCACCGTGTGCCGCTTCGAGGGGCGGGCGCTGGTGGAGGGCCAGCTGGTCGCCGAGGCGCGCTTCACGGCGATGGTCGCCGACGCCCCGGCCTGACCGGCGGCTCCGCCCGGAACCAGTCCGTGCGGCGGGTTCGCCCGGCGTCAGTCCGTGCGGCGGGTTCGCCCGCCGAGGCGCGACACCAGCCCCAGCAGCAGCAGCACGCCAACCACGAATGCGCCGGGCGCCACGCCCAGCTCGTCGAACATTGCCCCGAACAGCTCAGCCATCGATTCGACCGATCCCTATTGCAGTGCGGCATTAGCCGACGCGGATGACAAGGGGATTGGCGAAACCCGACAATAATCCTTAATCGCCCGGAAGATCGCCGGGCCGGTTGATGTTCGAGACGAACGGAAACGGCCTGCGGGCCGCGCCCGTCTCGGCCACCCAGCGGCGGGCCGGGATTGCGCCCTCCGCGCTCAGCACGGCGTCGAGTCGGCCGGCAAGCTCAGCCGGCCACAGGCCGATGAGCCACTGGCCCTCGGCCACGGCCGGCCCCGGCGCCAGAAGGTGGGCCAGCCCCGCCGGCAGGTCGGGCGTGTCGCACGGCGCGCACAGCACCGCTGCATGTCCCCGCGCTGCTGCATGGGCGAGGGCAGCTGCCAGCCCGCCCATCGGCCCCAGCCCCGGCGCCGGCACGTCCTCGAGCGCCGTCAGACCCCCCCAATTCCGGCCGCAGACGACCAGCTCGTCGCATTCGGCCGCCAGCCGGTCGGCCACATGGGCGATCAGCGGCCGGCCGCGATAGGGTGCCAGCGCCTTGTCGGCGCCGAAGCGGCGCGCCTCGCCGCCTGCCAGGATCGCGCCCAGCAGGGTCAGGCGGTTTCCTCGAACAGTTCGCGGCCGATCAGGAAGCGGCGGATCTCCGACGTGCCGGCGCCGATCTCGTAGAGCTTGGCGTCGCGCAGCAGCCGCCCCGTTGGATAGTCGTTGATGTAGCCATTGCCGCCCAGCGCCTGGATCGCCTCCAGCGCCATCCAGGTCGCCTTCTCGGCGGCATAGAGAATCGCGCCGGCTGCGTCCTTGCGCGCCGTCTCGCCCCGGTCGCAGGCCTCAGCCACCGCATAGACATAGGCGCGCGCCGTGGACAGCGCGACATACATGTCGGCAAGCTTGCCCTGCATCAGCTGGAAGGTGCCGATGGGGCGGCCGAACTGCTGCCGGTCGTGCACATAGGGCAGCACGATGTCGAGGCAGGCCTGCATGATGCCCAAGGGTCCGCCGGCCAGCACGACCCGCTCATAGTCGAGGCCCGACATCAGAACCTCGACACCCCGGCCCTCCGCGCCCAGCACATTCTCGAAGGGCACCTCGCAATCCTCGAAGATGAGCTCGCAAGTGTCCGAGCCGCGCATGCCCAGCTTGTCGAGCTTCTGCGCCGTCGAGAAGCCCTTCATCCCGCGCTCGATCAGGAAGGCGGTGATCCCGCTCGGGCCGGCGTCCGGGTCGGTCTTGCCATAGACGATCAGCGTCTCGGCGTGCGGGCCGTTGGTGATCCAGAACTTGTTGCCGTTGAGGACATAGCGGTCGTTTCGCTTCTCCGCGCGCAAGCGCATCGACACCACGTCCGAGCCCGCCCCCGGCTCCGACATGGCGAGCGAGCCGACATGCTCGCCCGAGATCAGCTTCGGCAGGTATCGCGCCTTCTGCGCCGGCGTGCCCCAGCGCGCGATCTGGTTCACGCACAGGTTGGAGTGCGCCCCGTAGGAGAGGCCGACCGAGGCCGAGGCGCGGCTCAGTTCCTCGACCGCGATCACATGCGCGAGATAGCCAAGACCGGCGCCGCCATCGGCCTCGGGCACGGTGATTCCGTGCAGGCCCAGTTCGCCCAGCTTCGGCCAGAGATCGCGCGGAAAGCTGTTGGTTGCATCGATCTCGGCGGCGCGCGGCGCGATTTCGGCCGCCGCGAAGGCGGCCACGCTGTCGCGCAGCATCTCGAGTTCCTGGGGGTGGCCGAAGCCCAGCATTCGTAGCGTCATGGCCTGCCTCTAGCGTCCTGCGGCCCGGCAAGGGAAGGGCAAGCGGGGGAAACTGGCCTGTCGCTGCATAGCCTGTTCATCGGCGGTTCGGCTGGTGCGGCCCATCCGGGCGCGCGCGACGACGGGGGAAGACGGCGATGGCGACAACGGGCAGGCTGGATGCGAACGCGGCGACGCGGCCGGCTGCCCTGCTGCTCCTTCTGCTGATGGTTCCGCTGCTCCCCGCCTGCGACACGCGCCAGGGCAGCAGCAGGTCCTGCCCGGAGGAGCCGCCGCGCATGAGCCCGCTGCCCCTCCTCTACTGAAGCGACGCTCGCCTCACGCCCGGCAGGGGCGGATGGCCTCCGGCACGGGCCGTGTGCCGGCCACGAAGATGGCGAGGTAATTGCCCAGTTCCAGCTCGTGGAACCCCACCTGCTGGAAGCCGGCCGCCGCCAGCTCGCAGCGCAGCAGCGAGGGCGGGGTGCCATGGCGGCTGGTCGGCCGGTCGGCATCGATGATGGCAACGCGCCCGCCGGGCTTCAGGCTGTCGTGCAGCCGCCACAGCAGCTGATAGGGATCCTCGATCTCGTGGTACATGTGCACCATCAGCGCAATGTCGGTGCTGGCCTGCGGCAGCTTCGCATCGCCCGCGTCGCCCAGGATGAACTCGACATTCGTGAGGCCCGCTTCGCTTACCCGGCGGCGCAGGCGATTGAGGTAATCGGGCATGATGTCGTTGGCGAACACCCGCCCGCCCGGCAGCACCGCGGGTGCGAGCCGCACCGTGTAATAGCCCGAGCCCGCGCCGATGTCGGCGACCGTCAGGCCCGGCCGGATGGCGAGATGGCCGAACACCGTCTCGGCCTCGCGGGCATTGTCGCGGCTTTCCTCGTCGGACCACTGGTCCGACACGATGGCAGCCACCGGCCGGTCGGGCGCCGGAAAGCGCGGCGCCGCAGCCGGTGCCGCTGCCGGCGCCGGTTGCGGCGCGGGGCCGGCCGGAACGGCATCGCAGCCGGCGAGCAGCAGCAGGGCTGCAAGAAGGGCGGGGGCCTGCATGGCGGGGGAGGTCGCGGCGGTGCCGGCCTGCGTCAAGGCCGGTTCGACGAAGGGCGGCTGTCGTCCGCGGCCGACAGGCGCGCCGCTACGCCCTCGTTGGCGCGCAGCACGCGCAGGAAGTTGAGCCCGGCCAGCTTCCTGAGATCCTCGTCGCTCCAGCCGCGCCGCGCCAGCTCGGCGAACAGCGCCGGATAGGTGGCCACCGTCTCCAGTCCCTGCGGCAGGTCGGGAACGCCGTCATAGTCGCCGCCGATGCCCACATGGTCGTGGCCGGCCACGCGCGCCACATGCTCGATATGATCGGCGACCTGCGCCAGCGTCGAGCCGGGCCGGGGGTTCTGGGCCTCCCACGCCCTCAGCTTCGCGGCGGCTTCCGGCCCCTGGCCCGCCAGCATGCGCTGCGCGGTTCGGCGCGTTTCCCAGTCGGCCCGGGCCTGGTCGATGAAGGCGGGCACGAAGGTCACCATCACCAGCCCGCCATTGGCCGGCAGCCGCTTGAGCACATCGTCGGGCACGTTGCGCGGATGGTTGGTGAGGGCCTTGGCGCTCGAGTGGGAGAAGATGACGGGCGCCTTGGTGACATCGAGCACCGCGTGCATGACGGTCGGCGACACGTGCGAGAGATCGACGAGCATGCCCAGCCGGTTCATCTCCTCGATCATGGCGGCCGCGCCGGTGGCGATCCCGTCATGCTTCGGGTCTGCGGTCGCGCTGTCGAACAGGCGCGAGGGGCGGCTGTGCGTCAGCGTCATCGATCGCACGCCCAGCGCGTGCGCGCGCCGAAGCGTCTCGACGTCGTCGCCCACCTGGTGCGCGCCCTCGAACGCCAGCATCGAGGCGATGCGCCCGGCCCGGAAGGCCGCCTCGGCTTCATCCGCCGTGGTCACCAGGGTGAAGGTCTCTGGGTGGCGGGCGAGGATGTCGCGCCACAGCGCGATCTGCTCGAAGCTGGTCTTCACCTGCTCGTCGTCGGGCAGGCTCATCGGCACGTAGAGCGACCAGAGCTGCAGGCCGACCTGGCCCTGGCGCAGCAGCGGGATGGAGGTGTGGCCCGGCTGCGGCTGGCGGGTCGTCGGGTCGGCCGACAGATCGGCCGTCCGCGCGCCGGCGAGGCCATAATGGGTGCGAAGTGCCCAGGGCCAGTCATTGTGCCCGTCGGCCAGCGGCACTTGCGACAGGATCCGCGTGGCGCGCGCCTCGGGCGTCTCGGCGGCCTTCGGGGTGGGCGGCGGCGCGGGCTGGGCCTGGGTGCAGGCGGCGGCGAGAAGGGCGATGGCAGCAAGGAGGGGTCGCATGGGCGCTGGCTAGGCGGCGCCGGCGGCCTGCGCAAGCCTCAGGCGGCTTCGGCCACGAAGCCCTTCCAGCTCGCCATATAGTCGATGAAGGCCGGGCCCAGCCCCTCGGCGGCCAGCGCCTCGCGCGAAACGGGCGTCGGCCGGGCCTCGAACGACGGGTCCGCGATGGCTCGCGCCGCCCAGTCATGGTGCAGGATGGCGCCGCGGCCGATCAGCACGAAGTCGGCGCCGGCGTCCAGCGCCTCGCGGGCGCGCGGCGCGCCCAGGATTCGGCCGGCCACGCCCAGCCGGCATCCGCCGCGTGGCAGGGACGCGAACTGGTCGATCAGGCGGGTGCCGGCAAAGGCCGGCTCCACCGGCTCCTTCATGATGTCCCACAGCGAGAGGTCGAGCCAGTCGAACCGACCATCCATCAGGATGTCGGCCGCCAGCGCCTTGGCTTCGGCGAGCGCCACGCCGAACCGCTCGGGAGACAGGCGGAGTCCCAGCTGGAAGTCGGGCCTGCAGCGGCTGCGGATCCCGTCGGCGATCTCGAACAGCAGCCGCGCCCGGTTCGCGAGGCTGCCGCCATATCGGTCGCTTCGCTGGTTGCGATCCGCATCGAGGAAGGCACACAGCAGGTAGCCATGGGCGGCGTGCAGCTCCACGCCATCGAACCCGGCCGCCTCGGCTCGCGTCGCGGCCGCGATGAAATCCTCACGGACCTGCTCGACGCCCGCCGTCGTCAGCGCGGTCGCGCCCGATTCGGGCTCGTCGAAGGGGGCGATGCGGGGCAGGCCGGTCAGTGCCGGGTCGGCGCGGTAGCCGGAATGCTGGAGCTGCACGGCCGAGGCCGCGCCCGCCTCGCGCAGGGCCGCGGCCAGTCGGGACAGGCCAGGGACGTGCCGATCGTCCCAGATGCCGAGCTGGCCGGGAAACCCCTGTCCGTCGGGCCGCACATGGGCCGCACAGGTCATCACATGGCCGAAGCCGCCCCTCGCGCGCATCGTCAGCCAGTTGAACTCGTCGTCGAGAAGCGTGCCGTCGGGCGCCGACTGCAGGTTGGTGAGCGGGGCAAGCGCCAGGCGGTTGCGCCAGACGGGGCCGCGCGGCAGCATCAGGGGGTCGGACAGCGAGAGCATGGGCCGCGCGATGCGCCCGGCCGGTCGCACCGGTCAAGCACCGACTTTCTTGAGGAGATGCGCCGCTTCTGGCATGATGGCCGCAAGGCGCCCGGGGGCGGGCGCCCGAGACGGGGGAGATTCAGGATGAACAGCGTTCGCACCGCTGCGCTCGTCGTGGCCGCGCTGGCCGCCGCGCCGGCCGCCGCCCAGCTGACCACGGCTGCAACGGCCAGCGGCCAGATCAATGGCAGCAGCGTGCCGTCGGCGAGCTGCGGCCAGGCCTTTGAAACCGGGGTGACGGTCGGCTGCACCCGCACCGGCCCGTCGGGCGCGCGGATCAGCGGCTCGGCGCGCACCGACGTACCCGGCAAGCTCCGCGCCCAGTCGAGCGCGCGCGCCGCCGGCGCCGCCACCGACACGCTCGGGATCGGCAGCGCCAGCTGGACCGAGCGCGTGTTCTACGACCCCCTCGATGCGCCGCTGCGCGTGGTGCAGTCGATCCGGATCACCGGCACGCAGCTTGGCGACGTCACCAGCGACATCGCCGGGATCGATGCCTCCACGGTCGCCTTCATGCGCCTGTTCGCGGTGCGCGACGGGCAGTGGGCCAATCCCGCCGCGCGCGACGAGCTGGTGTTCGTGCGGTCGATGGATCTCCTGGGCGGCGGCGTGGCCGACCACAGGCTCGGGACGCAGCGCACGGTGCGCGGCGTCGATCTGCCCTTCGAATCGGGCCCCGTCAGCCCCTCGCTCCGGGTCTTCGATCTTACCCTCGAATTCTGGCTCGATCCCGGCAGCGAATATTACGACCTCACCTGGAACTTCGCGGTCAACAGCTTCGTCTATGCCGGGGCCTCGGGCTCGGTCGTGGCGCGCTACTTCCGCACCGCGACGCTGACAGGCCTGCAATTCTTCGACGAGGATGGCGCTGACGTCACCTTCGATCGCGGGATCCGCTTCGGCTCGGGCACCGGCTATCTCCTCGGCCCGCCGGCCGCCGCCATCCCCGAACCCGCCACCTGGGCACTGCTGATCGCCGGCTTCGGCCTGGCCGGCGCGGCGCTCAGGCGGCGGCCGGCTCAGGCATCGACGCCGCAGGGGGCGCATCGCGCGCTGTAGCCCTCGCCGTCCAGGCAGCGAGACCGAAGGCCTCGGCAAGCGGCTTGTCGAGTCCCTCGGCGATATAGTCCGCCACTTCCGGTCGCCTGGTTGCGGCTGCCCGTTCGAGGACGGTGTCGATCACCCGGAAGACGGGGCGAACATCGAGCGGCAGGTCGGGCATGACCGCGCGGCCGGGGCGCGGCTTTGCGGGGCGGCGCAGGGGCCTGGTCCGAACCCGCGCGGCAGAGGCGACCGGCCTTGCCCCGCTGGCGGAAATCGCCGTGCCGGACGGATCGGCAGGGCCCCCCGCCGGCTCGTCGCGCCCGCCCGGTGAGGGGCCGAACATGCTGTTCAGATAGTTGAAACGGTTGGCCTTCGCCCAGGGCAGGATGTTCCGCCACAGATCGGTCACCGTGTCGGGATGGAGAATGCCCGCCTCCAGCCCCCGATCGATCCGCTTGAACCAGCCCAGCACCTGGTGAAGGGTCAGGGTGTCGAGCCAGGCCGTCGTTCCGTCGCTCTGGCCGATGGCGGCAAAGCGAGCCTGGTTGATCCAGTCGACCCGTCGTTTTCCCTGGTCATCCCAATGCGACGCATCCCAGGGGAAGGCGGAGGTCAGCACATATTCGAGGTTCCAGGGTCGCTGATGGTTTGGGTCACCGGTCGGCTTGCCGATGTGCACGGCGCGTGTTGCCATCAGCCTGACATAGTCTCGGTCGAGATCGCTGAGCAGCCGCGCCCGCTCGATCCGCCGGCTGTCTCGTGCATAGCGCATCTGGTTCCGGTGGATGGCCAGATAGGCCAGCACGCCCACCAGCAGGGCACCGAGCAGCGAGGGCGTGACTTCGAACAGGATCTGCGACGCGGGGACGCTGTCCTCCGCGGGCGTGGCAAAGCCCAGCCATTGCACGAAGGATTCGATGGACTGCCGGATAAGGCTTGGCTCCGCAGCGGGTGGCGCGACGGGTTCGACCACCGGCGGAGCCTCGGCCGCGTCAATCGTGGCGACCATCAGCGATCGCGGTCCGGGCGGTCAGCTTCCGCCCCGCCCCCGGGCCGAGCGGGGTGACGGTGAACTCGACGATCTGGGTCGGGGTCGCCCGGCAGAAGATCGAGCCCTGCCGTTCGCCGTTCGGCCAGGTGCCGGTCGCGCGGAAGCGGAAGCGCCAGCCGCCGCTGCCCTGCTCGATCTGGTCCATCGCGTCGAAGCGGAAGACGCTGCCGCCGGTCAGCCCGGTCTGGCGCGCGCCCTCGAACAGGCAGGTCTGCATGCTGCGCTGCTGGTCCGGGGTCAGGAACTGGATGTTGGCGTCGATCCGCGCCGGCGGCAGGGCCGGGAAGGGCGGGCCCTGCATGTCCGGCGGCGGCGGCGGCGCAGTCTGGGCGGGCGGTGGCGGCGGGGGCGGTGGCGGCGGGGCCGGCCGCGCCTCGGGCTCGGGGCTGCTGCTGCCGCTGTTCGCCAGCGCGACGATCCCGGCCGTCGCGCCGGCGCCGGCCAGCACCCAGGGCAGGGCGTTGCCGCCGCTCGAGGCCTTGGGCCGCACATTGCCATAGCCATAGGCGAAGGTGGCGCGGCACCCGTCCCTCACCGTGATGCTCCACTCGTCATAGGTGAAGCTCCGCCCGCGCACGCAGGAGCCGCCGTGCACCTGCACGATCTCGACCCGGTTCTGGGTTCTGGCGCGGCAGCTTCGGGTGCGGTGGTTCTGCGATTCGCAGCGCACCGTCCCCGCGAAATAGCGCTGCGAGGGGACAGGGGCCGGAAGCGGCGTGGCGACCGGCGGGATCGGCGCCGGCAGCGGCGTCGGCTGCGGCCGCGCGATGGGGTTGGAAGGCGCCGGCAGCGGCGTCGGCCGAACCTGCGCGGCGAGCGGCCCGGCCATGCCGACGGCGGCAACCAGGGCAAGTGCGAACTGGCTTGTCATGCTGGTCCTCCCCGAACCGTCGAAGGGTAGGCCCAGCCGCACACCGATGCAATGCGCGGGTTCAGCGCCGGGGCGGCGTCGGGGACGGGGCGAAGGCCGGCCGTCCGGCCTCCCGCCGTGCCGCCTCCTCGGCGGCGCGGACCGGGCAGGGCGCGGACGCCTGCGGCGGCGGCAGCGGCGCCAGCAACGCCGGATTGGCGGTCGCCGCGCAGGGCCGCGGCGGGGCGGGCGGCATCGAGGCGGCGGCAGCCGACAGGAGGAGGAGCGACAGCATGCCTCCCCCTAGCCGAAACCGCCGCCCGAGCGCGAGGGGCTTGCGTGCCTCAGGCAGCCTTGGTCCGCCGTCGGCGGAGCGCGCCGCCCACCAGCCCGAAGCCCGCAATCAGCAGCGCCCAGGTCGCCGGCTCGGGAATGCCCGGCGTTCCACCGCCGCCCAGCGCCGAAAGGAAGACGCCTGATTCGGAGCGCCAGCTCAGGCCCGCCGGCGTGTCGCCGAGGCGGATCCTGCCGGAATTGCCGAAACCGCAGGTGCCGGACTGGCCACCGCAGCCGGGAAAGGAGAGGAAGGGCACGAGGGTGACCGTCGTTTCCCCGGGCGGCACCCAGAGCGTCGTCGACATGGTGAAGTCGAACAGGCCGGCGTCCACGTCATGGCCGGGGTTGAAGGTCACCGTCCAGAAGCCGGCATTCCCCAGCGGATCGACGAAAGAGAGGCCGGAGACGTTGCGATACTCGGCCCGGAAGGCGCTGCCGGAGGCCCCGCCGGCGAAGGGCTGGAAGCCGATGCACTCGGCGAGCGCGGTGCAGCCCGCCGACTCGGGCACGAAGAAGCCGGCCGACGCGTCGAAGAAGGCCTGGCCGCCCAAGGCGACCGGGAAGCCCGAGATGGCGCCATCCATCTCGACCCGGTAGGCGATGGGGAGCCAGTCCTGGGTCGTGTTGGTGAACCAGAGCGTTTCCCTGAGGCGGCCGCTGCCGCTTGCCAACATGCTGGGAAAGCCGCCATCGACGACGATCGCCGTCGCGCGCACGGTTCCGGTCGAAAGATCGGCGCTCGTCGTCACGTCCGCGATCTCCCCGCCAAGGGGCGCGGTGCCCCGCGCGTGAACGGCGGTCGCGCCCGGCGTCAGCGGGCCGGCTTCGAAGCTGCCGCCATTGCTCGCGAAGGCGGACTGGACCACGCCATTGACGATCCAGACCCGCCCCTCGACTCCTGGGGCCTGGAAATGCTGGCCATAGGCATCGGCCCAGGCATACCAGCCGCCCGAGACATGGGCGGCGTGGCCGGGTGCGGCGAGCGCGGTGGCGGCCGCGAGCGCGGCGAGGCCGGGCAGGAATCGGTGCATCGGAAACTCCCTGTTCGAAGGCCGGCCGCCCCTCGCGCCGACCCGTCGCCCTCACCCTGTCGGGGCGCCCGCGTTAACGCCAGCGGCCCCGAGCGGGCAGGAGCGGGCATGAGCGGGCGAGGCCCGCCAAACGTCGGCCGAGGTCAGGCCGGCTGGTGCCGGAACAGGTCGGCGAGCGCCGGATCGTCCTTGAGCGGCCGCAGCTCCGGCCAGCCATCCAGCATGTGCGCGAAGGGCTCGTTCAGCGCCTGCGCCCGCTCGATCCAGCGCCGCGTCGCGGCCCGGTCGCCGGCCAGCGCATGCAGCCGCGCGACGGCGATCGCGTCGGTGCCCGTCGAGCGGTGCCGCGCCTCGGCGTCTTCCGCCAGCACCTTGAGCAGCGCCGGCTTCCCGCCGCGCCCGGCGGCCGCCTCCGCCCTCTCGAGCAGGGCGAGCCGCGCCGCATCGCCCCGGAGGCGCGCCTGCGCCCGTGCTGCCTCCAGGAAGCCCGGCAGGTCGCCCTCGCTCAGCCGGTTCCACTCGAGGTAGCGCCAGGCGCCGATGAAGGCCGGGTCGGCCCGCGTGATCGCGGCAAGCGCGTCGAGCGCGTCCCGCTTCTCGCCCAGGATGAAGCGGATCTGCGCCTCGTCGGCGGCGATCGCCGAACTGTCGGGCGCCCGGTCCCGCGCGCGGCCGATCAGGTCGAGCGCCCGTTCGATCTGGCCGTCGAAGGCGAGCGCATTGGCATACCAGTGAAGCGAGCGCGCCTCCGGGTCGGGCACGCCGGCGGCGCGCGCCAGAAGCGCAAGCCCGCGCGGCTTGTCGGCCTCCGACCAGAAGAGCACGAAGCCCAGCGCCCGGAGTGCCGCCGGGTCGTCGGGCGCGGCCCGAAGCGCCGCCTCGGCGGCGTCGCGCGCCCGGCGGAAGGCGGCCTCGTCGGCGAGGCCCGAAAACTCGCGCATGAGCAGATAGGTCTCGGCAAGCCCCACCTGCGGCGCCGGATCGCCGGGGTGGCGGCGCGCCAGCTCGGCGAAGGCGGCCGCCGCCTCGTCGAGCCCGGCCGGTGTCCGGCTGGCGCGCGCATGGGTCGCCTGGCGCCACAGCCGGTTCGAGTCCGGGTCGGCGAATGCCGTGGCGCGAACGGGGGCCGTCGCCGGCGGCCGGTCGAACAGCAGCAGCGTGCCGCCGCCCGCCAGCAGCAACCCCACGCCGAGCGCCGGCGCCACCCAGCGTCGGCGCCCCGCCGGCGTTGGCGTGATCGGGGCCGCGATCCCGTCGCGGGCAGCCGCCTCGCTGGACGCCGGCAGCGGCTCGTCGCGCGGCGGGGCGGCCATCCACTGGCGCAGTTCGGCCGGATCGGCCCACACGGGCGAGCGGCTGTCGCCCGGAAGCCGGTGGACGGGAAGCCCGCGCTCGCCCTCCCAGCGCCGGGCGGTTCGCACATCGACCGACAGGAAGGCGGCGATCGCCTTCCAGCCCGTCAGCCTGCCCTGTGCCCGATCCCCGCTCGTCGCCATGCCCCGCTCCTGGCCGGGCAATCCTAGCGGCTGCGGCCGGCCGCGCATAGGCGCGCCCGCTACTGGTTCATGCTGCCGAAGAAGTCCTCGTTGGTCTTGGAGTCCTTCATCTTGTCGAGCAGAAATTCCATGGCATCGACGGTGCCCATCTGCATCAGGATCCGGCGCAGCACCCACATCTTGCTGAGCGTCGCCTTGTCCACCAGCAGCTCCTCCTTGCGGGTGCCGCTCTTGCCCACGTCGATCGCCGGGAAGATGCGCTTGTCCGCCACCTTGCGGTCCAGC
Source organism: Sphingomonadaceae bacterium (assembly GCA_046290045.1). GTDB lineage: Bacteria > Pseudomonadota > Alphaproteobacteria > Sphingomonadales > Sphingomonadaceae > Sandaracinobacteroides. The sequence continues at coordinate 18,529 of JBKBUL010000013.1, read as the reverse complement.
ACGATCTCGCTGTTCCCCGTTCCCTTGAACTCCTCGAAGATCAGCTCGTCCATCCGGCTGCCGGTGTCGATGAGCGCCGTCGCGATGATCGACAGGCTGCCGCCCTCCTCGATGTTGCGCGCCGCGCCGAAGAAGCGCTTGGGCCGCTGCAGCGCGTTCGCGTCCACCCCGCCCGAGAGCACCTTGCCCGAGCTTGGCACCACGCTGTTGTAGGCGCGCGCCAGCCGGGTGATCGAATCGAGCAGGATCACCACGTCGCGCTTGTGCTCGACCAGGCGCTTGGCCTTCTCGATCACCATCTCGGCCACCTGCACGTGGCGCGCCGCCGGCTCGTCGAAGGTGGACGAGATCACCTCGCCCTGAACCGAGCGCTGCATGTCCGTCACTTCCTCGGGCCGCTCGTCGATCAGCAGCACGATCAGATAAACTTCGGGGTGGTTGGCCGAGATTGCCTTGGCGATGTTCTGCAGCAGCACTTTTTTGCCGGTGCGCGGCGGCGCCACGATCAGCGCGCGCTGGCCCTTGCCCTGCGGCGCGATGATGTCGATCACGCGCGCCGACTTGTCCTTGGTCGTCGGGTCCTCATTGTCGAGCTTCAGCTTCTCGTCCGGGTAGAGCGGGGTCAGGTTGTCGAAATTGACCCGGTGGCGAAGCGTCTCGGGATCGTCGAAGTTGATCCGGTTCAGCTTCACCAGGCTGAAATAGCGCTCGCCGTCCTTGGGCGCCCGGATCTCACCCTCGATGGTGTCGCCGGTGCGGATCCCCCAGCGCCGCACCATCGCGGGCGGCACATAGATGTCGTCCGGCCCGGCCAGATAATTGGCATCCGCCGAGCGCAGGAATCCGAACCCGTCCGACAGCACCTCGATCGTGCCCGAGCCGATGATCTCCTCGCCGGCCTCGGCCTTGGCCTTCAGGATGCCGAACAGCAGGTCCTGCTTCCTCAAGGTGGAGGCCTGCTCCACGCCCAGCTCCTCGGCCATGGCAACGAGGTCGGCGGGCGTCTTCTTCTTCAGCTCGATGAGATGCATCGTGGCGGTTTCCGGGTGGTGTGCGGGCCGCGAGGACCGCGGCGCAGGTATGGCAGGAGGCCGCGCCGCCGGACGGGGCGCTGTGGCACAAGCGGTAGGCCGGCGGGCCCCCTGCGGTCAAGGGGGCTTGTCGGGCCGACGGACTGCTCAGACCGCCGCCGGCTCCGCCCGCTCGAGCCGCAGCAGCAGCACGCCCTCGGCCACCTGCTCGCCGGCCGCCACGCGCACCTCGGCCACGCGGCCGTCGAAGGGCGCCGTCAGCCGATGCTCCATCTTCATCGCCTCCATGACGGCGAGGCGATCGCCGGCCTTCACCGTCTCGCCAGGGTTGACGGCAATTGCCAGCAGCTTGCCCGGCATGGGGGCCACGATGTCGCCATCGGCCGGGCCGGCGGCCGATTGCCCCGCCCAGCGGGGATTCGCCTGCAGGAACCGCCAGGCGCGCCCCTCCAGCCGTGCCTCCACCCCGCCATCGACCGGCACGACCGTCGCGCGCCGCTCGGGCATGACCGGCCCGTCGCCCAGGTCGATCTGCCCGCCATGCGCCGCGAAGCGATGCTCGGTTCCGTCGGGTGACCAGAGCGCGCCATGCTGGATTGCCGGCAGGTTGAGCCGGAAGGGTGCTGCAAAGCCGGGGCCGCCTGCGCCGGCGGCCTCAGCCAGATACTGGGCGATCGCAGCCGCCACCACGCCCGGCGGTGGCGGCTCGGCTGCGAACAGCTCGGCCTCGTGGGCGGCGATGAAGCCCGTGTCGATCGCGCCATCGAGGAAGGCCGGATGGGCCGCCAGCCGGGCGAGGAACCCCCGGTTGGTCGTCACGCCCTCGACTTCGATCCGGTCGAGCGCGCGCACCAGCTTGGCGCAGGCCGCCTCGCGCGTGGGCGCATGGGCAATCACCTTCGCAATCATCGGGTCATAATGGACCGTGACGGCCGAGCCCGGCTCCACCCCGGTGTCGATCCGGACGTCATGCGGGAAGACGAGCCGGTCGAGCCGCCCGGTCGAGGGCAGGAAGCCGGCGTCCGGATTCTCGGCATAGAGCCGCGCCTCGACGGCATGACCCGACAGCCGGATGTCGTCCTGCCCGAGCGGCAGCGGCTCGCCGCGCGCCACGCGCAACTGCCATTCCACGAGATCGAGCCCGGTGATCGCCTCCGTCACCGGATGCTCCACCTGCAGGCGGGTGTTCATTTCCATGAAGTAGAATCTCGGGTCGCCCGCCTCGTCGAGGTCGTCCATGTCGAGGATGAACTCGACGGTCCCGGCATTCTCATAGCCGATGGCATGGCCCGCCGTGACCGCGGCAACGCCCAGCACATGCCGCAGCCGGTCCGACAGGCCGGGCGCCGGGGCTTCCTCGATCACCTTCTGGTGCCGGCGCTGCAGCGAGCAGTCGCGCTCGAACAGGTGGACGATGCTGCCCTGCCGGTCGCCGAAGATCTGCACTTCCACGTGGCGCGGCCGGGCGATCAGCTTCTCCAGCATCACGCCATCATTGCCGAAGGCGGCGGCTGCCTCCCGCTTGGCCGCCAGCAGCGCCTCGGTGAACTCGTGTCTGGCGTGCACGGGGCGCATGCCCTTGCCGCCGCCGCCGGCAACCGCCTTCACCAGCAGTGGATAGCCGATCATCTCGGCCATGCGCTCGAGGCGCGCGAGCGATTGATCCTCCCCCATGTAGCCCGGCGTGATCGGAACGCCGGCCGCCTTCATCTTCGTCTTGGCCGAATCCTTCAGGCCCATCACCCGGATCGCGGTCGCTGAAGGCCCCACGAACACGAGGCCGGCATTGCGGACGCTTTCCGCGAAGTCGGCATTCTCCGAGAGGAAGCCGTAGCCGGGGTGGATGGCGTCCGCGCCGGTCGCTCGCGCGGCGTCGAGGATGCGCTCGGCCACAAGATAGCTCTCGCGCGCCGGCGCCGGGCCGATGCCGACAGCCTCGTCGGCGGCGCGCACATGCGGCGCGCCGGCGTCGGCGTCGGAATGGACGGCGACCGTCGCGATCCCCATGGCCCGCGCGGTGCGGATGATCCGGCAGGCGATCTCGCCGCGGTTGGCGATCAGCAGCTTCCTCATGCCCCGGCACTCCAGGCCGGCGCGCGCTTTTCGAGGAAGGCGGCCATGCCTTCCTTCGCCTCGTCGGTCGTTCGCCGGGCCGCGATCCGCGCGGCCGTCCCGGCGCGAAGCGCGGGGGTGATCGGCTGGCCGGCGATGTCGAGGACGAGGCGCTTGGCGTCCGCCACCGCACCCGGCGCATTGCCGAGCAGCGCTGCGATCCAGCCGTCCGCCACGGCGTCGGGCGTCTCGCTGACGGCATGGACGAGGCCCATGGCATGCGCCGTTGCCGCGTCGAAGCGCTCGGCCGTCAGGAACCAGCGCCGCGCCTGCCGCGCCCCGATCGCCCGGACCACGAAGGGCGAGATGGTGGCCGGCGTGATCCCGAGCTTCACTTCCGACAGCGCGAAGCGCGCGTCGGGGTGCGCGACCGCGAGGTCGGCGCAGGCGATGAGGCCCACGCCGCCCCCCATCACCGCGCCCGTCGCCACCGCGATCACCGGCGCCGGGCAGCTGTCGATGGCGGCCAGCATGTCCGACAGGCGCTGGGCATCCGCCCGGTTCTCGGGCTCAGACCAGCCGGCCGCCCGGCGCATCCAGTCGGCGTCGGCGCCTGCGCAGAAGCTCTTGCCCGCGCCCGACAGGATCACCGCGCGCGGCCGCGTCTCGGCGAAGCCCGCGAACGCCGCGTGGAGCGCTGCGATCAGCGCCTCGTCGAAGGCATTGTGCTTCTCAGGACGGTTCAAGGTCACGCGGGCGACGCCGCGGTTATCGGTTTCGGTCGTCAGCATGGTCACATCCGGAACAGGCCGAAGCGGGTGTCGGGTACGGGCGCGTTCAGCGCCGCCTCGAAGCTCAAGGCCACCACCCGGCGCGTGTCCTCGGGCGCGATGATCCCATCGTCCCACAGCCGCGCCGAGGCATAATAGGGATTGCCCTGTCGCTCATATTGTTCGCGGATGGGGGCCTTGAAGGCTTCTTCCTCCTTCGCGTTGCGGAATCCGCCCGACTTCACGGTGGCGAGCACGCTTGCCGCCTGCTCGCCGCCCATCACGCTGATCCGCGCATTGGGCCACATCCACAGGAAGCGCGGGGAATAGGCCCGGCCGCACATGCCGTAATTGCCCGCGCCATAGCTGCCGCCAATCACCACCGTTACCTTGGGCACGGCCGCCGTCGCCACCGCTGTCACCAGCTTGGCGCCATGTTTGGCGATCCCCTCATTCTCGTAAGCCTTGCCCACCATGAAGCCGGCGATGTTCTGGAGGAACAACAGCGGGATCTTCCGCTGGCAGCACAGCTCGATGAAGTGCGCGCCCTTCAGCGCCGATTCCGAGAAGAGGATGCCGTTGTTGGCGATGATGCCCACGGGCAGCCCCTCGATGTGGGCGAAGCCGCAGGCAAGCGTCGCGCCATAGAGCGGCTTGAAGGCGTCGAAGCGGCTGTCGTCCACGATGCGGGCGATGATTTCATGCACGTCCACCGGGTGGCGCGTGTCGGCCGGCACCAGCGCATGCAGGTCGCTGGCGTCGAAGCGCGGCGGCTTCACCTCGGCGCGCGCCGGCGTCTCCCCCGGCGGCACGGTCTTCAGGATGTCGCGCACCAAGGCGAGCGCATGGGCGTCGTCCTCGGCCAGGTGATCGACCACGCCCGACAGCCGCGCATGCACGTCGCCGCCGCCCAGCTCCTCGGCCGTCACATCCTCGCCGGTCGCCGCCTTCACCAGCGGCGGCCCGCCCAGGAAGATGGTGCCCTGGTTCCGCACGATGATGGACTGGTCGGCCATGGCCGGCACATAGGCGCCGCCCGCCGTGCAGCTTCCCATCACGGCCGCCACCTGGGCGATTCCGGCCGCGCTCATGGTCGCCTGATTGTAGAAGATGCGCCCGAAATGCTCCCTGTCGGGGAAGACCTCGTCCTGCTGCGGCAGGTTTGCGCCGCCGGAGTCGACCAGGTAGATGCAGGGCAGGCGGTTTTCCCGCGCGATCTCCTGCGCGCGCAGATGCTTCTTCACGCTGAGCGGATAATAGGTGCCGCCCTTCACCGTCGCGTCATTGGCCACGATCACGGCAAGCCGGCCCGAGACGCGGCCGACGCCGGCGATCAGCCCCGCGCCCGGCACATCGTCCGCATAGACGCCGTGGGCCGCGAACTGGCCGATCTCGAGGAAGGCGGTGCCGGGGTCGAGCAGCCGCTCCACCCGCTCGCGCGGCAGCAGCTTGCCCCGCGCCACATGCCGCTCGCGCGAAGCGGCCGGGCCGCCCAGCGCGATTGCGGCGGCGCGTTCGCGCAGTTCCTCGACGAGCGACGCCATCGCGGCGCGGTTCGCCTGCGCCTCGGCGTCGGCGGGCACGGGGGTTCCGATCAGCGGCATGGGCGCCTCCTTGGCGCGTGGCGCGCGCCCCGGCAAGGGCCGGAACCCGGCAGGGCTCGTCTTGCCATTTGCCTTGTCCGTCGCTATGCGCGCCGCCTTTGCAGCTGGTCGGAAACCAGCGCCCACACCCAAGGATCACGCTCATGCCCAAGGCCGGCATTCATCCCGACTATCATGTCATCAAGGTGCAGATGACGGACGGCACCGTGTTCGAGACTCGCTCCACCTGGGGCAAGGAAGGCGACACGCTGGCGCTCGACATCGACCCCAAGAGCCACCCGGCCTGGACGGGCGGTGCCGTCAAGGTGCTGAACGACGGCCGCGTCGCCAAGTTCAACAAGCGCTTCGGGGGTCTCGCCGGCCTCAAGAAGTAGCGCGCGCCGACAGCCAGGCGATCACCTCGGCGACCGGCACGACATCGGCATATTTGAGCGCGAGGTCGGTCAGGTTGGCATAGTGGAAGCTGGCGTGCTTGTCGGCGCAGGTCTCCAGCGGCACGATGGTGCGAAAGCCGTGGCTCAGCGCATCGACCGCGGTCGCCCGCACGCAGCCCGAGGTCGAGCCGCCGGTCACCACCACCGTGTCCACGCCGTGCCATTGCAGCCAGGAGCGCAAGGGCGTCTCGAAGAAGGCCGATGGCATCCTCTTGGTGAACTCGAGGTCGCGCGCATCCACCTCGCAGCGCGGGTCGAACTGGTGGCGCTCGGAACCGATGGCGATGTTCTGGAGCGAATCGGGCGTGTCGGTCCGCGTGCCCCAGACGCCGGCGTCCGCGCCGTCCGGCCGGTAGCCGACCCGCGTCCACACCACGGGCATGCCGGCTGCCCGCGCCGCCGCAGACAGCCGGTTGATGTGGCCGATCTGGTCGGGGTCGCTCTCATAGGCCGTCCGGAAGGCGCGCATGTCGGTGTAGGCGCGCTGCAGGTCGACGTTCACGACCGCGAGCTTCGTGCCATAGCCGAAGCGCGCCCGCGACGGGTTTGCCAGCACCGCCTCGAACAGCTCGCGGGCCGTCCGGCCGTCGTCCACCATGCGGGTGCCCAGAATCTCGTCCATGCGCGTCTCCTCGGGGGCCGGCGATAGCATCCGGGCTTGCCTGCCGGCAATTGTCCGGACAAGTTCGCGCGCCATGACCTTCCGAGTCCCCGGTCGAATCCTCGCCGTCACGGTCAACACCGGCTCCGGCTTCGACCAGAGCCTCGCCGACTGGTGCGGCGAGCTCGGGTTCGAGGTGGCCGAGGAAGGGCGCGTCACGCCCGATCTGGCGCGGAGCTGGGGCGCGCCGGCGATGGTCGCCAACCGGATGGCGCTGCTCCACGCGCCGGGCGGGGCCGGGGGGCTGGTTCGCCTCGTCGAAGGCAGCGCGGTTCCCGAGTATCGCCCGCTTCGAAGCTACGGCTGGGCCGCCTTCGAGTTCAGCGTCGCCGATGGCCCGGCGCTGCACGAGCGCCTCGACACCTCGGCCTTCCAGGTGCTCGGCGCGCCCAAGCCGGTGCCCGGCTTCGACACCTTCATTCCCTTCCAGGTGGTGGGCCGGGCGGGCGAAGTGCTGTATCTGAACACGGTGCTGAAGCCCCACACCGACGATCTCGACCTGCCACTTGCGACGGCCGCGGTCGACCAGTGCTTCATCGCCGTGCTCGCGGCCGAGGATCGCGCCGCGACGCTTGCATTCCATGTCGAGCGCCTCGGCTTCGAGGAAGGCGGCACCTTCAGCTTCCCCTACCGCATGATCAACCAGAGCTTCGGCCTGCCCGACAGCCACGAGACGGTCATCACCATGACCAGGACGGGCCGCATGCCCGCCAGCGAGATCGACCAGTATCCGCCCGACGCCATCCACCGCGCCCGCGCGCCCGGCGAATTGCCGCCCGGCAATTCGATGGTGAGCTTCGCGGTCGAGTCGCTCGAGGGCGTGACGGCCCCCTTCATCGAACCGCCGGTCGTTCGCGAGGGGCCGCTCTATGCCGGTCGCCGCGCCGCCTCGCTCTGGGGCCCGTCGGGCGAGCTCATCGAACTTGTGGAGGCCTGACCGGCCGCCGATGGACGAACGGAAGGAGAGACTCGATGGGAATCAAGGAAGCCATGCCGCTGCTCGCCCGGCACGAGGGCGTGTGGGAAGGCACCTACCGCTACTACAACTCGGAGGGAAAGCTGGTGGACGAGCACAGGTCGCGGCTCCTCTGCCGCTTCCCGGACGAGGGGCCCTACCCCTACCACCAGACCAACCATTACAGCTGGGCCGACGGCCGCACCGAGGTGCGCGACTTTCCGGCCGAGTATCGCGACGGTCGGATCTGGTGGAACAATGACCTCATCCAGGGCTGGGCCTCCGAGCTTCCGCTCGACGACAAGGGGCGAACCGTCGTCCTCTACTGGCAGCGCACCGGCGACCCCGATCTCTACCTCTACGAGATGATCCAGCTGTCCGACGACGGGAAGAAGCGCTGCCGCACCTGGCACTGGATCCGCAACGGCGAGCTGGAGACCCGCACCGCGATCGAGGAAAAGCTCGTCAGCCGCGACTGGCGCGCCGCCGACGCGGCCGACAAGGCGAAGGCCGCCTGACTGCGGGTGGCCGACGGCCCCCAGGTGCTGGCGCCCGCCCGCCCGCTGCTGACGGCGGCCGCCATGCGCGCGGCCGAGGCCGACTGGTTCGCCGCCGGGCATGACAGCTTCGCGCTGATGCAGGTGGCGGGCGCGGCCGTCGCAACGGCCGCCGCGGCCCACCTGCCGGCGTCCAGCGGGCGCGTCCTCGTGCTCGCAGGTCCCGGCAACAATGGCGGGGACGGGTTCGTCGCCGCCCGCCTGCTCGCCGAGGCCGGCCATGGCGTCACGGTGGCCACCCTGTTGCCCACGGAAGCGCTCAAGGGCGATGCCGCCCGCGCCGCGGCCGCCTTCGCGGGCCCCATCGTCGCACCCGAGGCCGCCGACCCCGCCGGCTTCGATCTCGTGATCGACGCGTTGTTCGGGATCGGCCTCGCCCGCCCGCCGGCCGGCGCGGCCGCCGCCCTCATCGAGCGGGTGAACGCCGCAGCTGTCCCCGTGCTTGCCATCGACATCCCCTCGGGCGTCGATGCCGATACGGGCGCGGCCCCCGGCCCTGCCATCCGCGCCACCGAAACCCTCACTTTCCACACCCCGAAACCCGGCCACCTGCTGCTGCCCGGCCGGCTGCTCGCCGGGCAGCTCACCGTCGCCGATATCGGCCTGCCGCCGCCCGCCGATCCGGGGCTGTGGCAGAATGGGCCGGGTCTCTGGGCCTGGCCGGCGCCCGCGCCGGATACGCACAAATATGCGCGCGGCGCCGTCGCCGTCTGGTCGGGGCCCCGCCTTGCCACCGGCGCGTCGCGGCTGGCCGCCGAGGCCGCGCTTCGCGCCGGGGCCGGCGCCGTCACCCTGTTCGGCCCGGCCGACGCGCTTGCCGTCCACGCTGCCCATGTGACGGCGGTGATGCTGGCCGAGGCCGACGCCGCCGCCTTCGGCCAGGCGCTGGCCGGCCCCAAGCTCCGCGCCGCCTGCGTCGGGCCGGGCGCCGGCGCGTCGGCACGCGCGGCTGCGGTCGCCGCCCTCGGCGCCGGCCGGCCGGTGGTGCTGGATGCCGATGCGCTGACGGCCTTTTCCGGCGCGCCCGATCATCTTGCCCGCCTCGTCCGCCGCCACGATCGGCCGGTCGTGCTGACCCCCCACGCCGGGGAGTTCGCGCGCCTCTTTCCCGACCTCGCCGAGGGCGCCTCGCGCCTCGATCGGGCGCAGGCGGCGGCTGCGCGCACCGGGGCCACGATCCTGCTCAAGGGCGCCGACACGGTTATCGCCGATCCCGACGGCCGCGCAGCGATCAACGCCAATGCGCCGCCCTGGCTCGCAACAGCGGGCGCGGGCGATGTGCTCGCCGGCTTCGTGGACGCGCTGCTCGCGCAGGGCCTCGACGGGTTTGGGGCGGCTGCGGCTGCGGCCTTCGTCCATGGCGCGGTCGCCACCCGTCTCGGCCCCGGCCTCACCGCCGGGGATCTGCACGGCGCCGCGTTGCGGGCGGTGCTGCGCGACCTGGTCTAGGCGGTCCGCCGTGCCGCGTGCAGCCGGCTCGCCGCCGAGGCGAGGGCTTCCTCCAGCGTCCCGGCCGGATCGGCCAGCCCCGTCCTGACTCCGATCGCCACGCGCGCCGGCCCGCCCTCGCCCGACAGGTCGAAGGGGATCACGCTTGCCGCTGCCAGCCGCTGGGCCGTCGTCTCGGCCTCGGCGGCCGGCACGATTGCCACGAACTCGTCGCCGCCCCAGCGGCCCAGCCGGCCGGGCGGCGGGATGGCGGATTCCAGCCGGGCGGCCACCTGCCTGAGCAGCCCGTCGCCGACGAGATGGCCATGGGCATCGTTCACTGCCTTGAACCCGACGAGGTCCACCATCAGCAGCGCGAGCGGGTCGAGCTGCGCAGGCCACAGCGCCTCGAGGCCGCGCCGGTTGGGAAGCCCGGTCAGCGCGTCGTGTCGCGCCTCGTGCATCAACCTCTCGAGCCGCCGGCGCGTTCGGATCAGCAGCCAGCCGAGCAGGCCGGCCAGCAGGGCCAGCAGCGGTGAGGCCAGCGCCAGCAGCAGGAAGAGGGGCGTCATGGCGCCCGCCCGGTCAGCCGATGGTCTCGCGTGGATAGACGCCGAACAGGTGCGCCCGTTCGATGTAGCCGGAGCGGCCGCGCCCCTGCACCCGGCACCAGCCATCCGCGCACATCGTCACCTGCATCACCACGCCCGGCTCGGCGCGAAGCACGATGGGGGCGGTCGGGTCCGGCCGGGCGCGCAGGTCGCGCACCTGCCCCACCACCTGCACGGTCCGCTCGGTCGAGAGCATGGCGCGGTCCATCCAGCCCTCGGTGCCTTCCGAATCGCGCACGCGGCGCCACACGTTCCACTCGGCCGTCACCTCGAGCGGCGTGCCGGGGCGCACGAACACCCAGGTGACGGGATATTGTCGCCCCGGCCCCGAGCGCATGAAGGCGCGGCTGGCGCGCAGCGAGGCAAAGCGCGGCACCGGCAGGCCCGACCGGTTCTTGAGCGCGTCCGGGTTCGTCGGCTGCGCGGTCGGCGCCGCGGGCGCCGGCGCCTCCTGCGCGGCCGCCGGCAGGGCACCGAGAAGCAGCAGGGGCAGAAGGGCGCATCTCACGGCCTGCCTCCTGCCAAGCTCCTTGCTTGCCTGCAAGGGAGGGCTGGCCTAAGCCGATCGCTGATGCCGGCCACCCGCTTCGCCAAATATGACCGCAAGCTGAAGGTGCATGTCACCCGCCGCCTCCCGCAGGCGGTCGAGACGCGGATGGCGGAACTTTTCGATGTCGAGCTCAACCTGCTCGACCTGCCCCTCTCGCCCGAGAAGCTGCGCGCCGCCGTCGCCCAGGCCGACGTGCTGGTGCCGACGGTGACCGACGTGATCGACGCGGCGCTGATCGAGGCGGCCGGGCCCGATCTCAGGCTCATCGCCAATTTCGGGGTCGGGGTCGATCACATCGATCTCGCCGCTGCCCGGGCGCGCGGGATCACCGTCACCAACACCCCCGGGGTCCTCACCGAGGACACGGCCGACATGGTGATGGCCCTCATCCTCTCGGTGCCGCGCCGTCTGGCCGAGGGCGAGAAGCTGATCCGCGCCGGCGCCTGGGCCGGCTGGTCCCCCACCGGGATGCTCGGCCACCGCATCGGCGGCAAGCGGCTGGGCATCGTCGGCATGGGGCGGATCGGCCAGGCCGTCGCCCACCGGGCGCGCGCCTTCGGCCTTTCGATCCACTATCACAACCGCCGGCGCCTGCCCGGCGCGATCGAGAGGCCGCTCGAGGCCACCTGGTGGCCGACGCTGGAGGCCATGCTCGAGCGCGTGGACATCGTCAGCCTCAACTGCCCCGAAACGCCCGAGACCCACCATCTCATCAACGATGCGCGCCTGCGGCTGATGCAGCGCCACGCCTATCTCATCAACGCGGCGCGCGGCACGCTCGTCGATGAGGCCGCCCTTGCCGATTGTCTCGCTCGCGGCGGGATCGCGGGCGCCGGCCTCGACGTGTTCGAGCATGAGCCGGCGATCGACCCGCGGCTTCTCGAACTGCCCAATGTCGTGCTGCTGCCGCACCTGGGCTCCGCCACCTTCGAGGGCCGGCAGGCCATGGGCGAGAAGGTGATCACCAACATCCGCGTCTTCGCCGACGGTCACCGGCCGCCGGACCAGGTGCTGGCCGACTATTGAGCCCGCGGCCGGGGATGCACGGCCGATGACCCCCGAGCGCGAACTGAGGCTGGCGCTGGTCTGCTACGGTGGGGTCAGCCTCGCCGTCTACATGCACGGCATCGTGAAGGAGCTGTGGAAGCTGCTGCGCGCGTCCGAGGCCCGGCAGGCCGGCCAGGCCGCCACGGGCGATACCGAGCCTTGCTGGCAGGCCTTCCTCGAAGCCCTGTCCGGGGCGGCGGACCTGCGCGTCATCTGCGACATTCTCGCCGGTGCCTCGGCCGGCGGGATCAACGCCGTGCTGCTCGCCGAGGCGATCGCCCGCGGCCATGATCTCGAGCCGCTGACGGCCATGTGGCTCGACGAGGCGGACGTGGACCAGCTGCTCGATCCCGACGCCCGGCCGCCCAGCGCGCTGTCGCGCCGCGCCGCCCAGCTCTACAAGGAGCCGGTTGCCTGGTTCGCGGCCCGCCAGTCCGCCAGCCTCGCCAGCGTGGACGTGCCCGAAGTGCGCGCCGAGATCGCGCTGAAGCTGGCCCGCTTCGTGCGCAGCCGCTGGTTCAAGCCGCCCTTCTCGGGCGATGTGCTCACCGCCATGCTCGACCGGGCGATGGACGCCATGGCCGCCGCGCCCGCCGGGCCGCCGCTGGTGCCGCCGACGCTGCCCGTCGATCTCCACGTCACCGTGACGGATTACTGGGGGGTGACGACCGATCTCCAGATCCACTCGCCAGCGCATGTCACCGAACGCGAGCATCGCCGTCTCTTCGCCTTTCGCTCGCCGGCCATCGCCGCCGAGCCGGGCAGCGGCGGGGGCCGGCCGCGCGAGCCGGTGGGCGAGCGGCCGGCGCTGCTGCTCGCCGCGCGCGCGACGGCGAGCTTCCCCGGCGCCTTTCCGGCCGCCAGCATCGGCGAGATCGACCGGCGTCTTGCCGAGACGGGGCGCGACTGGCCCGGCCGGGCCGCCTTCGTCGCACGCCAGCTCGCCGGCGACCGCGCACCCGAGGAGGTGCTGCTGATCGACGGCAGCGTCCTCAACAATGCGCCCTTCGGCCCGGCGATCGCGGCGGTCAGAACCCGGCCCGCGCATCGCGAGGTCGATCGCCGTTTCGTCTACATCGATCCCAAGCCGGGGCTCGGCGGCCCGACCGACCTGCTCGAGGGCCGCGAGCCCGGCTTCTTCACCGCCATGTTCCGCGCGCTTGCCGACATCCCGCGCGAGCAGCCCATCCGCGACAGCCTCGAGGCGATCGCCGATCTCTCGGCCGGCGCGCGGCGCATCCGCGAGGTGACGGACGCGCTGACGCCCGCCGTCGATGCCGCCATGCAGCGCGCCGTCGGCCGCAGCTTCTTCCTGATGCCGCTCAACCCGGCGCGGCTCAGGGCGGCCCGGTCCCGGATCCAGTCCGAGGCCGCGCGCGAGGCGGGCTTCGCCTTCGGTGCCTACGCCCAGGTGAAGCTGCGCGGCGTGCTCGACTCGCTCGGCCGCCTGCTGGCTTCGGCCGCCGCGCTTGACCTGCCCGCCGGCGCCCGGCTGCGCGCCGCGCTCGAGCAGTCGGCGCTGTCGATCGGCGCCTTCGATCACGAGGCGGCGACGGGCCGCGCGCCCGACCAGTCCGGTTATGTCCGCTTCCTGCGCGCCTTCGATATCGATTTCCGGATTCGTCGCCTGCGCTTCTTCATCCGCCGCCTGTCTGCCGCCATCGCCGGCAGCGCCGAGCCGGCCGAGCGCGCCGCCGCCGAAGCGCTGAAGGCCGACCTGCACCGCATCGTCGAACCCTTCGAGGCCGCCCGGCAGGGCCTGCCGGCCGATCTCGCGGCCGAGCTTGCAGCCCCGGTCCGGGCCGTGGCCGCCGGCGAGGGGGCGGTCGATCCGCTGCTGGCCCGGCTCGAATCGGGCCTCGCGCTTGCCGAACTCGACCAGCGCGCCGATCGGATCCTGCTCGCCGCCGCGCAGGATCCGGGCTTCACCGCTCCCGTCCGCCGCGACCTCGTCCGCGCCTGGCTTGGCTATCCCTTCTTCGACATCGCCCTCCTGCCGCTCGTCGCCCGGCAGGGCGCCGACGGCTTCGACGAGCTGAAGGTCGACCGGATCGCTCCCGACGATGCCGTCGCGCTGCGCGCCGGCGGCACGCGCGCCTGCCTGAAGGGCTGGCAGCTCAACGCCTTCGCTGCCTTCTTCAGCCGCGCCTACCGCGAGAATGACTATCTCTGGGGTCGCCTCCACGCCGCCGAGCGGCTGGTCGACATCGTGGCGAGCGCGGTGCCGGAGGTGGCGCTCGCCAGCCGCCACTGGAAGGGCCGGCTGTTCCGTGCCATCCTCGCGTCAGAGCGGCCGCGGCTGGGGTCCATCGGCCCGCTGTTCGACGAACTCGAGGGGGTGCTCGACCGATGGATCGACTGACGCTCGACCGGCGCGGCCTGCTCTCGGGCCTGCTCGCCGCGGCTGCGGCCGGGGCGGCAGCGCCCTCGCCGGGCTTCGCGCGCGCCGCCACCCGCTATGCCGCGCTCGAGTCCCTCATCGAGCGGTCGATTGCCGCCGATCGCGTGCCGGGCGCCATCGTCGCCATCGTCCGCCCCGGGCGTTTCCGGCCCGACTATGTGATGGCCGGCCGGACGGCGCGCAATGGCGAGGGCCGGCCGGTCGCGCCCGACAGCCTGTGGCGCATCTACTCCATGACGAAACCCGTCACCGGCGTCGCCACCGTCGAGGCAGTCGCGCGCGGCGCCTTCACCCTCGACACGCCGCTCGGCGACCTCTTGCCCGAATATCGCTCCATGCGGGTGCTGACCGACCCGGCCGCCAGCCTCGACAGCCGCCCCGCCGAAGCGCCGATCCGGGTTCGCCATCTCCTCACCCACACGGCCGGCCTGTCCTACCATATCGCCGGCAATGGCCCGCTCGAGCGCGAGTATCGCCGCCTTGGGCTCCTGCCCATCGGCAATCTCGGGCTGCTGCCCACCGACGGGCCGCAGCCCGACCTCGACGGCTTCACCCGAACGCTCGCGACGCTGCCACTCCACGGCGAGCCGGGCACCGCCTGGCGCTATTCGGTCGGTCTCGACCTTGCCGGCGGGCTGCTGCAGCGCGTGACGGGCCAGTCCTTCGATCGGCTGCTCGCCGAGCGGCTGTTCCGGCCGCTGGGCATGGCCGACACGGGCTTCCAGGTGCCCGCCGCCGATCTGCCGAGGCTTGCCCATCTCTACGCCTTCCTGGATCCGAAGACGCAGAAGCCAACCGAAACCCCGCAGCTCGTCGAAACCGGCGCCGGCAGCCTGTGGGCGAAGGCGCCCCGTCTGGTCGCTGGCGGGGCGGGTCTCGTCTCGTCGGCGGCGGACTATGCGCGCTTTGCGCAGATGCTGCTGAACGAGGGCCTGTTCGAGGGCCGGCGGATCCTGCCTGCGCCGGCCGCGCGGCTCGCCATGTCCAACCTGATGCCGCCGGGAGTCTTCCTCGAGAAGATGCAGGGCCACGGCGCGGGCGGGCGGGTCACCCTGTTCGACACGCGCGGCACCCGGCCCGATGGCACGCCCGCCGGCCAGTTCGGCTGGGGCGGGGCGGCGGGCACGCTCTTCCATGTCGATCCGCTTCGCCAATATGCCGTCGTGCTGATGCTCCAGTATCTTCCGTCGCAGGCCTTTCCCATGCCGGCCGAGCTTCAGGGGGCGCTCAATGCCGATCTCGCCTGAGACCCGGCCATGACGCTCACCAACCATCCGCTTCGCCAGCGGGTCGTCTCGGAAATGCACATGCGCCGCATGCCGGCGCTGAAGCCGCCCTGCCAGATGGTTCAGGTGATCCGGATCATCGACGCGGCCGATCACGGCCGCGAACGCGACCATGCCGCCGCCATGCCCGGCGTCCCGCGCGCCGAGGCGCAGGTGTCGGCGCGTCACATTGCCGGCCGGGCGCCGGGCGGGATCGACTTCGTGTGGGAACGCCACAGCGAGGCGACGACATCCACCGTCATCTTCCCGCGCCGCACCTCGGCCGACATCTTCGCGGAGCAGCCCAACGACAAGGCGGCCATGGCCTGGCTCACCGAGGCGCCCGGCGGGGTGCTTCGGGCGGTCCGGGTGGGGATCGTCGACAGCGAGGCCGAAGCGGCCGCCATCGCCGCCGAGACCGGCTTTTCCGAGGCCGACCTCGTCTCCTGCCGGATCGGGCGGGTTCGCATCTGGTCGGATTTCCTGCTGCACGGCGATGGCTTCGGCCGCCTGCTGGTCGCGGCCAATGGCACCCCGCCTGCCGATCTCGGCCGCCTCGTCCAGAAGGTGCAGGAGCTGGGCAATTACCGGAACATGGCGCTTCTCGGCCTCCCCATGGCGCAGGAAAAGTCGCGCGAGGTGGCCGAGGCGGAAGCCGCCCTCGTCGACATTGCCGGCCGCATGGCGCGCGGCGAAAGCGACCGCGCGCTCCTCGACGAGCTGTCGCAGCTCGCCTCGCGGGTCACCTCGCTCACCGCCGAGACGGCCTTCCGGATGAGCGCGACGGCCGCCTATGCCGCCATCGCCAACGACCGGCTCGAGGCGCTGAAGGGCGAGGCCGTCGAGGGCTACCCCACGCTCGAGGAGTTCACCGAGCGCCGCCTGCTGCCCGCTGCGCGCACCTGCGAGAGCTTCGTCCGCCGCCTCGAGACGCTCTCGGGCCGGATCGAGCGCGCCACCTCGCTGCTTCGCACCCGGGTCGAGATGTCGGTCGAGGAGCAGAATGTGGCGCTGCTCCGCTCGATGAACGCGACGTCGGCCCGGCAGGTGCGGCTGCAGAAGCTGGTCGAGGGGCTGTCGGTGATGGCCGTCTCCTACTATGCGGTCGGCCTGCTGCTCTACGTGCTGAAGGGGATCGCCCCGCCGCTCGGCGGCAAGCCCGAACTGTGGGCCGGCATCGCCGTGGTGCCGGTGTTCCTCATCGTCTGGCTCTACATGCGCATGAAGGTTCGCTCCATCGATCAGGCCGACGACTGAAGCCGGTCGAGCGCCCAGCGCGCGGCCTCCGCGACGGCGGGATCGGGGTCACCGATGAGCGCCGCGACCGCCGGCCTCAGGCTCGCAAGCCCGCTGTTCCCGGCCGCGTAGAGGCAGTTGCGAACGAACCGGTCGCGCCCGATCCGCTTGACGGGCGAGCCCGAGAAGCGCGCGCGAAAGCCGGCGTCGTCGAGGGCAAGGAACTCGGCAAGCGCCGGCGCCACGAGATCGTCGCGGGCGCTGAGCGCCGGGTCGGCCGGCGTGCGCGCGAAGCGGTTCCACGGGCAGGCGTCGAGGCAGTCGTCGCAGCCGTAGATGCGGTTGCCCAGATATTCGCGAAACGCCTCCGGGATCGGCCCGCGATGCTCGATGGTGAGGTAGGAGATGCAGCGCCGCGCATCCACGCGGTAAGGAGCCACGATCGCCCCCGTCGGGCAGGCGGCGATGCAGGCGGTGCAGCGCCCGCAGCTCGCCTGCGTGCCGGCCTCGCGCCAGGGGGCGAGGTCCGCCGTCGTGTAGATGGCGCCCAGGAACAGCCAGTTGCCGTGCCGGCGCGACAGCAGGTTCGAATGCTTGCCCTGCCAGCCCAGCCCGGCGGCTTCCGCCAGCGGCTTTTCCATGACCGGTGCCGTGTCCACGAACACCTTCACGCCCGCGCCCGTCTCGGCCACGAGCCAGCGCGCCAGCGCCTTCAACCGGCTTTTCACAACATCATGATAATCACGCCCAAGCGCATAAACCGAAATGGTGGCGCGATCGGGCCGGGCGATGTTGCGCGAAGGCGCATGGGATGGCGTGTAGGGAAGGCCCAGCAGGATCAGCGACCTGACGTCGGGCCACAGGCCCCTCGGGCTTGCGCGCTCGGCGGCGCGGGATTCCATCCACAGCATCTGCCCGTGGCAGCCCTCGGCCAGCCAGGCCTTCAGCCGCGCGCCGGCTTGCGGCGCAGCGTCAGCCGGCGCGATCCCGAAGGCGACGAACCCCAGCCGCCGCGCCTCGGCCGCCAGCCGGTCCTCCAGCCCGCGCCCGCGATCCGCATCGCCCGGGGCCCCCGTCGCGCCGGCGCGACGTGGACGATCAGAAATCGAGCTTGTCATAGTCCGGCGGCGGCCGGATTCCCTCCATCCGGTCGGCCAGCAGGGCCCGGAACGAGGGGCGGGACTTCAGCGCCGAGTACCAGATCTTGGCCGCCGGGTGGCCGCGCCAGTCGATCCCGCCCAGATAGTCGGCAACCGAGATCTGCGCAGCGGCATGAATGTCGGCGATGCCCAGCGTCGGGCCCGCGAGCCAGCGATTCTCGTCCAGCAGGTCGTCGATATATTGCAGCTGCAGCTCGGCCGCCCGGTTGGCGTTGCGGATGGCGATCCCGTCGGGCGCCTCGCGGGTCACCAGCCGCTTGTACATCCGCTCGGCCAGCAGCGGCGCCGTGACCTCGGCATAGAAGCGCTGCGCGAACCACTGCGCCAGCCGCCGGGCTTCGGCCCGTTCCGCCGCGCTTGCCCCCACGAGCGGGGTTCGCTCCACCGTCTCGTCCAGATATTCGAGGATCGCCTGGCTGTCGCACAGCACCAGCTGGCCATTCTCCAGCACCGGCGTCTGGATGGCGGGGTTCAGCCGCGAGAGCGTCTCGCCCCGCTCCCAGGGATAGGCCAGAACAAGCTCCGCCGTCTGGCCCTTCTCGGCCAGCGCGAAGCGCACCGCGCGGCTGAACGGACAGAGGGGAAACTGGTGCAGGCGCCACATTGGGATTGTCCCTTAGTGTCAGACTTCGCCTGACGAAACCACCCACCGCCGGCCAGGGTTTCGTGCGCTGCTCGCGCCGGCGTTCGCCGTCGCTGCGCCCGCCCACCGCCCCGCACCCCCGCCCGGCCGCCCACACGTTACCATGGATGGGTGGCCGGGCGGG
>JBKBUL010000012.1:0-34362 GCA_046290045.1 Sphingomonadaceae bacterium | reverse complement strand
GCCCTAAACGAAGTCCGAAGCAAAGGCTGCCTTCCTCTCCCCTCCCCCCCCCTCCGTCCCCCCCCCCCCCCCCCCCGGCCCGACGGCCAGCGCCGTGGTCGCCGACCTCATTGACATCGCGCGCGGCGAGCGCGGCCCCGCCTTCGCCCAGACGACCGCCACGCTCGCCAGCCTGCAGCCCGCCGGCGCGGAGGCCCGCGCCGGCCGCTTCTACCTCCGCCTCGAGGTCGAGGACCGGCCCGGGGTTCTCGCAGAGCTGACCGCCATCCTGCGCGACGCGGACGTCTCGATCGAAAGCCTCGTGCAGCCCGCCCCGCCGCCCGGCGCCCCGGCGCTGGTCGCCATGCTCACCCACGAGGCGTCCGAAGCCGCCGTCCGCGCGGCGGCGGCCGCCATGGCCGGGCTCGCCGCCACGCGCGGCCGCCCGCTGGTCATGCCCATCCTCCCCGTCCACGCCTGAGAAGGAGCCTTCATGTCCGACGGTCGAACCGCCGCCCCGCTCGCCCCCAGCCGCGTGCTCGATCGCGTGCTCGTGCTCGAGATGGTGCGCGTGACGGAATATGCGGCGATTGCCGCGTCGCGCTGGATCGGCCGCGGCGACGAGAAGGCGGCCGATGCCGCAGCGGTCGCCGCCATGCGCGATGCGCTCAATCGCCTCGAGTTCGACGGCACCGTCGTCATCGGCGAGGGCGAGCGCGACGAGGCGCCGATGCTCTACATCGGCGAGAAGGTCGGCGCCGCGCAAGGGACCGGCCCCAGGATCGACATCGCGCTCGATCCGCTCGAGGGCACCACGATCACCGCCAAGGCCGGTCCGAACGCCATGGCGGTCCTCGCGATCGCCGAGCAGGGCGGCCTCCTGCACGCGCCCGACGTCTACATGGAAAAGCTCGCCATCGGCCCCGGCTACGAGCCCGGCCTCGTCAGCCTCGCGCGGACCCCGTCCGAGAATGTCCGCGCCCTCGCCGAGGCGAAGGGCGTGGCGCCGTCCGAGATCATCGCCTGCGTGCTCGACAGGCCCCGCCACGAGGCGCTCATCCGCGAGCTTCGCGGGCTGGGCTGCGGGATCCACCTCATCCCCGATGGCGACGTCGCCGGCGTCATCGCCGTCACCAACCCCGAGACCACGATCGACATCTACATGGGCCAGGGCGGCGCGCCCGAGGGCGTGCTCGCGGCCGCCGCGCTTCGCTGCGTCGGCGGCCAGTTCGAGGGCCGGCTCGTCTTCCGCAACGAGGACGAGAAGGCGCGCGCCCACAAGATCGGTATCGAGGATCTCGACCGCATCTACCGCCTCGAGGACCTGGCGAGGGGCGACGTCATCTTCGCCGCCACCGGCGTCACCGACGGCAGCCTGCTTCAAGGCGTGAAGCGCTGGAAGACGGGGCGGATCACGACCGAAAGCGTCGTCATGCGCGCCAGCTCGGGCACCATCCGCCGCGTGCACGGCGACCGCTCGGGCGACCCGGCCTGACGAGGCCGCCCGCAACCGTCCCTCGGGCCGGCCCGGCTCAGCCGCGCGCGGCCCCGCGCTCCAGCCAGCCGATGCCGAAGGCCACCATGTCGCCCGCCTCCACCAGCAGCGCGGGCGCCTGCCCCACCTGTCCCTGCCGGCCCCCGCCCGCCGCCACGAAGTCGCTGACGATCCGCTCGAAGGCATCTGCCGGCAGGCCGTCCGCCACCGGCTCGCTGGTGTCGAACTCCTCCTGGAACCGCCAGGCCACGCCGCCCGCGGCCGCGAAGGGCGTCTCGAAGCGGATCACCCGCTTGCCCGCGATCCGCGCCCGGTGCTCGGCGAGGTGCAGAAGGGTCATCGTGTCCCACGGCGCCCCCACCATCAGCACACGCCCGCCCATCGCCTCGAACTTGGCCAGCGGCGAGCCCTCGCCATAGCCATAGTCCAGCGGATGGTCGCGCGTCAGGAAGGCGGCTTCGCGCCCGATCGCCGCCACCGAGGCCCCCGGATTGCCGCTTCGCAACGACCCTGGCGTGGTGCGGATGAACTCCGCCAGGATCCCGTTCAACCGCGTCGCGCGCGACCGTGCCGGGTCGAAGGGCGGCACATGCGCGCGCCAGGCCGGCCGAACGCGCCCCCCGGCATCCAGCAGATCCTCGTGCACGCTGTCCCAGCCGACATAGGCAGCAAGCGTCCCCTCGGGCCCGATCACGTCCAGGATCGCGGCGATCAGCGCATCCGGCCCGTTCAGAAGCGGCCACACCCGCCGCATCGAGGCATGCACCATCACCGCGTCCCCGGCCCCGAGGCCGAGCCGCACGAGATCAGCCGCCAGCGAAGCGCGCGTGCCGAAGGCCGGGATGGCGTCCATCGTCCCACTTCGCCCCGCCTCGCGACCAGGCGCAAGCCCCTGCGCTTGACAGCTCCGCCCATTCCCCCGAGCGGAATCGCCGCCCATGTCCGATCCCGTCCTCAACGTCCGCCGCTCCGCCTCGGGCCGCGCCTGGTCCTGGCGCAGCCGGCCCCTGCCGCTCGGCGAGGCAGCCCGGCTCGGAGTCGACGAACTCGCAGCCCAGCTTCTCCTGTCGCGCGGCTGCGCGCCCCACGAGATCGGCCGGACCCTGAAGCCCGCCCTTCGCGACTGGCTGCCCGACCCGTCCGTCTTCCGCGACATGGACGCGCTCGCAAGCCGCCTCGCGGACGCCGTCGAATCCGCCGAGCCCATCGTCCTCTTCGCCGACTATGACGTCGATGGCGCCACCTCGGCCGCCTTCCTCTGGCGGCATCTCTCGGCGCTCGGCGCCCGCGTTCGCCCCTATATCCCCGACCGCATCCTCGAAGGCTATGGCCCGTCCACGGCGGCGCTCCTTGCCCTTCAGGCCCAGGGCGCGAAGCTCGTCCTCCTGCTCGACTGCGGCACCCAGGCCTTCGAGCCGCTGGAGGCCGCGCGCGCCGCCGGGCTCGACCTCCTCGTCGTCGATCACCACAAGGCGGGCACCGCCCTTCCGCCCGCGCTCGCCCTCGTCAACCCCAACCGCCTCGACGAAACGCCGGAAGGGTCCGCCCATGCCACGCTGTGCACGGCGGGCCTCGCCTTCCTCGTCGGCGTTGCCCTGAACCGAGAGCTTCGCCGCCGCGGCTTCTTCGCCACCCGTCCTGAACCGCGGCTTTCCGACTGGCTCGACATCGTGGCGCTCGGCACGGTCGCCGATGTCGTGCCCCTCGTCGGCCTCAACCGCGCCTTCGTGGCGCTGGGCCTCAGGCGCATGGCGGGGCGCGGCAACGCCGGGCTCGCAGCGCTCGCCGATGTCGCGCGCCTGTCCGCCGCGCCGCGCGCCGACGATCTCGGCTTTCACCTCGGCCCCCGCATCAATGCCGGCGGCCGCGTCGGCCAGGCGGATCTCGGGGTGCGCCTGCTGGCCTCAGACGAGGCGGAGGAAGCCGCGCGGCTGGCGGGCGAGCTCGACCGCCTCAACCAGGAGCGCCGCGCCATCGAATCCGCCGTCACCGCCGAGGCGCTGGCTGAGGCCGAGGCGACCCAGGCCAACAGCCCGGTCGCGGTCGTCGCCGGCGCCGGCTGGCACCCGGGCGTGGTCGGGATCGTCGCGGCGCGGGTCAAGGAACGGCTGCGCCGCCCGGCGCTCGTGCTTGCGCTCGACGAGGGCGGCGTGGCCAAGGGCTCGGGCCGCTCCATTCCGGGAGTCGATCTGGGTGCGGCCGTGCTCGCCGCGAAGGACATGGGCCTCATCGAGGCGGGTGGCGGCCATGCCATGGCCTGCGGCGTCACGGTGGCGCCGGGCCGGCTCGAAGGCTTCGCGGCCTGGCTTGCCGAGCGGCTTGCCGCCGACGTCGCCCAAGCCACTGCCGCCGAGACGCTGGCGATCGACCTGGCCGTCGCGCCCGCCGGCGCCAGCCTCGCGCTCGCGCAAGCGCTCGACGCCTGCGGCCCCTATGGCCAGGGCTGGCCGGCGCCGCGGGTCGCCGTCGGCCCGGTTCGGATGGTCCGCTGCGATCCCGTCGGCCGCACTGCGCCGCCCGCCCATCTGCGCTTCGTCGCCGCCGGCCCCGATGGCGGCCGGGTGGAGGGCATCGCCTTCAACGCGCTGTCGGGCCCGCTGGGCCCAGCGCTCGTCGCCGCAGGCGATGCGCCCGTCCATCTCGCGGGCCGCCTCGTCGCCGAGGACTGGCAGGGCCGCGCCCGCGCCCGCCTCCAGCTTGACGACTGGGCCCCTGCCGTCTAAGCGGCCGGCCTTCCGCCAGCACGGCCCCTTCGTCTAGCGGTCTAGGACGTCGCCCTTTCACGGCGAAAACACGGGTTCGAGTCCCGTAGGGGTCGCCATGTCGCGGCGCTGCCTCCGGCTCAGTGAAAATCCCTCGAGCGCGGCAGCACGCGCGCCGCGCGCGGGTGCCCGGCGCGGCCGGCCGGCAGCCCATCCGGAAGCTCGCCATCCAGCCGGGCCAGAAGATGGCTTTCGTCCCGCACCCGGTCCACCAGCAGGTGGATCACGCCGTCCGGGCTCTTCTGCACCACGCCCTCGGCCCGCATCAGCCGCGCTGCCATCACCGGGCGGCGCATCCGCTCGAACCGCCGCGCCCAGATGACGAGGTTCGCCACCCCCGTCTCGTCCTCGAGCGTCACGAAGATGGCATTGCCCTTGCCCGGCCGCTGCCGCACCAGCACCACGCCCGCCACCGCCGCCCGCGCGCCCGCGGCAAGCCCGGCCAGATCGACCGCGCGAACCACGCCCTCGGCCGCCAGCCCGGCGCGCAGGAAGGCCAGCGGATGCCGCCTGAGCGACAGCCGAATCGCCTGGTAGTCGGCAACCACTTCCTCGGCCTCGGGCATCGCCGGCAGGAGAATCGCCGGCTCCTCGCCCAGTTCGGCGGCGCCTGCGGCCGCGAACAGCGGCAGCTCGTCGGCTGGGATCCGCCGCGCGTCCCACAGGGCCTCGCGCCGGCTGAACCCGAGGCCCCCCAGCGCATCGGCCTCGGCCAGCAGGCGGAGCGCCGGCGGCGGCAGCCCGGCCCGGCGCGCCAGCACCTCGAGGTCGGCGAACGGCCCGGCGGCGGCGCGCGCCACGACGATCGCCTCGGCCCAGTCCCGGCGAAAGCCGCTGATGAGCCTGAGGCCCAGCCTGAGCGCCAGCGCACCCGAAGCATCGCGCTCCAGCGTGCAGTCCCAGTGGCTCGCGCTCACATCGACGGGCCGCACCTCCACGCCATGCTCGCGCGCGTCGCGCACGATCTGCGCCGGCGCGTAGAAGCCCATCGGCTGCGAATTGAGGAGGGCGGCCGCGAACACGGCGGGCTGGTGGCACTTGATCCAGGCCGACACATAGACGAGCCGCGCGAAGGCGAGCGCATGGCTTTCGGGAAAGCCGTAGCTTCCGAACCCCTCGATCTGCCGCCAGCAGCGCTCGGCGAAGTCGCGCGCATAGCCGCGCGCCACCATGCCCTCGACCAGCTTTTCGCGAAGCAGGTGGATGGTGCCGCTGTTGCGGAAGGTCGCCATGGCGCGCCGCAGCTGGTTGGCCTCGGATGGCGTGAAGCCGGCCGCCACGATCGCGAGCTTCATCGCCTGCTCCTGGAACAGCGGCACGCCGCAGGTCTTGCCGAGCAAGCGCTTCAGCTCGTCCGGGTCGTGCGGCGGCGCGGGCGACGGGAAGCTGACAGGCTCCAGCCCGGCCCGGCGCCGGAGATAGGGGTGGACCATCTCGCCCTCGATGGGGCCGGGCCGCACGATCGCCACCTGGATGGTGAGGTCGTAGAGGCAGCGCGGCTTCAGGCGCGGCAGCATGTTCATCTGCGCCCGGCTTTCCACCTGGAACACGCCGATGCTGTCGCCCCGGCACAGCATGTCATAGACCTGCGCGTCGTCGGCGCCGCCGTCCAGCTCCAGCGTCCAGTCGCCCAGGCCCTGCGCGCGCATCAGCTCGAAGGCGCGGCGGATGCAGCTCAGCATGCCCAGCGCCAGCACGTCCACCTTCATGAGGCCGAGCGCGTCGATGTCGTCCTTGTCCCACTCGATGAAGGTGCGCTCGGGCATGGCGGCGTTCAGGATCGGCACCGTCTCGTCGAGCCGGCCCTGCGTCAGCACGAAGCCGCCCACATGCTGCGAGAGATGCCGCGGCAGGCCCAGCAGCCGGTCGACCAGCGCGATCAGCTGCGCGATTTGGGGATTGTCCGGATCGGCGCCGGCCTCGCGATAGCGCGCCTCGTCCATCGTCGCGGCGTGGCTGCCCCACACGGTCGACGACAGGCGCGCCGCCACATCCTCCGAAAGCCCCAGCACCTTGGCCACCTCGCGCACCGCCCGCTTCGGGCGATAGTGGATCACGGTCGCCACGATCCCGGCGCGGTGGCGGCCATAGCGGCGATAGACATGCTGCATCACCGCCTCGCGCCGCTCATGCTCGAAATCGACATCGATGTCGGGCGGCTCCGCCCGCTCCTCCGAGACGAAGCGCGAGAAGAGGAGGTCGTGCTTCTCCGGATCGACCGAGGTGATCCCCAGCAGGAAGCAGACGATCGAATTGGCGGCCGAGCCGCGCCCCTGGCACAGGATGGGCGGATCCTGCGCGCGGGCGAAGCGCACCAGGTCGTGCACCGTCAGGAAATAGCAGGCATAGCCCTGCTTGGCGATCAGGGCGAATTCCTCGTCCAGCCGCCGCCTGACACCTGCGGGAAGTTCGGCGCCATAGCGCGCGTGCGCGGCCGCCATCACCAGATGCTCGAGCCAGGCCTGCGGCGTCCAGCCCTCGGGCACGGGCTCCATCGGATAGTCATGGGCCAGCTCGTCGAGCGAGAAGCGGATGCGCTCGAGGAAACGCAGGCTTTCCTGAAGCGCCTCGGGGTGGCTGCGGAACAGGCGCGCCATCTCGTGCGCCGGCTTCAGGTGCCGTTCGGCATTGGGCAGCAGCTGGCGCCCGGCGGCTGCCAGCGTGGTGCGCAGCCGGATGCAGCTGAGCACATCCTGCAACGGCCGGTCCCGGGGCGCGGCATAGAGCGGCTCGTTGGTGGCAATGAGCGGCAGGCCGAGTTCCAGGGCCAGCGCCCTGCGCTGCGCCAGCCGCCGCTCGTCGTCGCCCAGCCGCGGCATGGCAGCGCCCAGCCACAGCCGGCCGGGCGCGGCCCGGGCGAGGCGCGCCAGCGCCGCCCGCTCGCCGGGCCCGGCCATCGCGATCATCATCAGGCCCGCTTCGTGCGCCATGAGGTCGTCAAGCCCGAGCCGGCAGTCGCCCTTCTTCGCGCGAAGCCTGCCCACGGTCAGCAGCCGGGTCAGCCGGCCCCAGGCCGCCCGGTCGGCGGGATAGGCGAGGATGTCGGGCGTGCCATCGGCGAAGGCGAGCCGCGCGCCCACGGCCAGCCGGAAGCCGGGCGGGTCGAGGCCCTGCTCGCGCGCCGAATCGCGGGCGGTGCGAAGCGCCACATGCGCGCGCACCACGCCGGCCACGCTGTTGCGGTCGGCGATCCCGATTCCGGCCAGCCCAAGCTCGATCGCGCGCGCCACCATGTCCGATGGGTGGCTCGCCCCTTCGAGGAAGCTGAAAGCGGTCATGGCCCCCAGTTCCGCGAAGCCCGTCATGCGAACAGGCCGTGCAGATACCAGCGCGGGATTCCGGCCTCCCGCCCATGCAGGCCCCGGCGGAACAGCCAGAAGCGCCGCCCGTCCCGGTCCTCCACCCGGTAATAGTCGCGCGTCGGGCTGTCGCGGCTGGCGCGCTGCCACCAGGGGGCAGCGATCCGCTCGGGCCCCTCGGCCTTCACCACGTCGTGCGGCCGGCCGCGCCAGCGGAAGCGGCGCGGCGGCCCATCCGGCACCTCGGCGATCGCGTCGACCGGCTGCGGCGGCTCGAACAGCAGGATCGGCCTCGGCAGGCCGCTCCAGCGCCCGTCCGCCGGCCAGGGGGCCGCGCCCTCGATCGCGGGGCGCAGGCGCACCGACCGCTCCGGCACATGGGTGTCAACCGGCACCGGCCGCAGGATCCGCGCCCGCCCGTGGCGCGCGCCCAACCGCGCGACCAGCTCGGCGAGCCCGCTCGCGCCGTCGGGGCCGGTATCGAGGCGCAGCGAGGCGGCCGCCAGCGGCTCGGTCACCGGCACCTCGAGCCGGACGAGATCATAGCCGAACCCGGGGTCGAGCGGGTCGGACAGCCCCTCGATCCGCTCGGCGAACAGGCGCATCACCAGCGCCGGGTCGCGGGTCGGTCGGCCGGTCTCGACCGCCAGTTCGGCGGTTGCGCCGTCGGTCCGGCACAGCCTTGCCACGAACCGCCGCCCGCCGACGCCGCGCCGCGCCAGCGCCCGCGCCGCCCGGCCGAGCAGCACCTCCAGGACGGCAAGCGCCCCCGCCACCGCCAGCAAGGGCTCGGCCGGCCGCTCGGCAAAGGCAAGCGCGGGCGCCTCGCGAAGCGGGACGCTGGGCTGGTCCGCCCGGCCCAGCAGCCGGTCGAGCGCAAGCAACTCCTCGGCCCCGAACCGCGCGGCAAGCGGCGCGCGCGGCAGGGTCACGAGGTCGCCGATCCGCTTCAGCCCGGCCCGCCGCAAGGCCCGGGTCGCTGGCGGATCGAGGTCGAGCGCCGCCACCGGCAGGGCGCGAACCGCCGCCGCCTCGTCGGCCGGCGACCCGCCCGCGCCGTGGCGGGCCAGCGCGCGGGCTGCGGCCGGCGAGCTGGCGAAGGCCCAGCCGAAGGCGTGCCAGCGCCCGAACCGGGCCCGCACCGCCGCGATCAGGCCGGCCTCGCCACCGAACAGGTGCGCCGAGCCGCCCGTCTCGAGGATCAGCCCGTCCGGCGCGTCGATCATCACCTGCGAGGACCAGCGCGCCGCCTGTCGGGCCAGCAGGCCGAGCCAGCGGGCATCGGCCGCGGGGTCGGCCGGGGCCGCGTGGAGGTCGGGCAGGCGCGCGCGCGCATCGGCCAGCGTCAGGCCGGGCCGAAGGCCCAGCGCCCGCGCCCGGTCGCAGACCGCCGCCAGCCGCATCGCCTGCCGGTCGCGCGCCACCAGCACCAGCGGTTCAGCCGGCGCGGCGGCGCCGCGCGACAGGCGATGCCGCTCCGTCGGCAGGTTCTGCAACCACAGCGCCAGGAAGCGTCGCCTCGTCGCGCAGCCGCAATCCGCGCGCCCCCTCATCCCACTCGACCGCCCAGGCTCCTCCCGGCGCGCCGCCGCGGTTGCGAAGCAGGTCCAGCCCGAAGGCGGGCGGGCCGGGCGCGCCGGCCGCCAGCGGCCGGCTGGCGAGACTGCGTACCCGCCAGCGCGTCGTCGCGGCACTCGCAGGCCAGTCCACCTCCAGCCCCAGCACCAGCGCGGTCGCGCCCGAGCGCCCGGCTGCCAGGTGCAGGCGGCGGGAAAGCGAAAGCCAGTCGCTTCGCGCGCGGCCCCCGGGCTCGAGCACCACCACGGCCGGGCCGGCCGCCAGCGCGTCGGCCGCGGCACGCAGCACGCAATCGCCATCCGGCAGCAGCCCCAGGATGAGCGCGCCGGGATCGATCCCGAGGCCCGCAAGCCCGGGCGCATGCAGGCCGGCCGGCCCACCGTCGCGCGCCACGCGCAGCCAGACGAGCGGCCCGCCCAGCCGCTGCGCCAGCAGGGCAGCGAACCCCGCGGCAGCCGCAAGATCGGCTTGCCCAGCCGCCAGCAGCTCGTGCAGCCGGCCGCGCGCAAGCCCGCCGCCCAGTACACGGTCGATCGGCGCCAGCCCCAGGGCGACGGGCGCGCCGGGCGCAGCCTCCGTGCGCGCCACCAGCCGGCGCAAGGCATCGTATCGGGCGGGTTCCGGGGCCATGGCCGAGAGTCATTCTGTTCACTTTTTGTTCTAATCCCGAACCGACTCGCCCCCTGTCAATCCCGGCCGTCGCAGCGCGGCTCGGCCGGCCGGGTGCGCTCAGCGGCTGGTCTTGGGCCGCGCCACCGGCGTCTCGGCGCCCACGTCGATGCAGTGCACGCCGCTCACGGCGGGCCGCTTCCGCCAGTCGCGGATGGCAAGCGCGCGGCTGGCATCGCGCCGCCCGGCCGCGCGGTGCGCTTCCATCGTCGGCCGGCTGAACTCGTAGCCGCGCGCCTTCCCGCTGTAGGCCTTGTCGCGGTAGATGATCTGCGCGATCTCGATATGCTGCTCGCAGGCAAATCGCCTGAGCTCGGCCAGCTCCTCGGGGCTCAGCTTCCCGAGGTCGGGCGAGCAGCTGTCCAGCACCCGGCGCACCACCTGCCGGGCCGGCGACAGGTCCACTTCCTGGTAGGTGCCCAGCCGCGTGCGGCTGGCGTAGCGGATGTCCTGCGCGCGCGTCTCGGCGTCGAGCAGCGTCTCGGGGAAGGGGCCCTCGGCCGGGAAGAGGTCCACCTGGAAGATGTTCTTGTCGAACTCGGTCCCCTCGTCCAGCACATGCTGCAAGGGCGCGTTCGAGGCGATCCCCCCGTCCCAGTACCAGTCCTCGCCGATCTTCACCGGCGGAAAGCCCGGCGGCAGCGCGCCCGAGGCCATCACATGGTCGGCGCCGATCCGCGTGGTGTCGGGCCCGCCGCGCGTGTCGAAGAAGTGCATCCGCCCCGTCGTCACGCTGACCGCCCCGACCGACAGGCGGATCGGCCCGTCGTTCAGCTGGTCCCAGTCGATCAGCTCGTCGAGCGTCTCGCGCAGCGGCCCGGTGTCATAGTAGCTGATGGCGCCGATGGTCCCGGCGGGCTGCAGCCTGGCCGGCGGAAAGCGCGGCCGGAAGAAGCCGGGCACGCCGGTCGTCGCGATCCACAGCGCCGCCCCTTCCGACCACAGCTCGCGCGCCGGCCCCGCCGGCAGGTCGAAGGGGGGCACCAGCCCGCCCGAGATCCGTTCCCAGAAGGCCGTCAGGGCCGCCAGCCGCCGGCCCGGCGGATTGCCGGCGATCAGCGCGGCGTTGATCGCGCCGATCGAGATGCCGCACACCCAGTCCGGCGCGATGTCCAGCGCGGCCAGCTCCTCGCACACGCCCAGGTGATAGGCGCCGAGCGCGCCGCCGCCCTGGAGCACCAGCACGTTGAGATGAAGCGGCCGCTGGTCCTCTGGCGTGTCCCGGCCGCTTGGCCGTTCCGCCGCTTCCGCCCCGCCTTGCCTGTGCGCCATGCCCGGCTCCCGCCTGCCCGGGTGCCGCCGCGTGGCACCGGGGGTCTCCTATAGCGACCCCCGGCCCGCGGGAACATGCAGCGCCGGCCTAGGCCGCAAGCTTTCGGGTGCGGCGGCGCCGGGCGGCGATCCCCACCAGCCCGAAGCCCGCGATCATCAGCGCCCAGGTCGCCGGCTCGGGAATGGCCGACTGGATGAACGCCCGGTGGAAATAGACCGGAACCGCCCCCTTGAACTGGCCGAAGCGGTTGGCGGACGTGTCGGCGAAGGGGAACCAGGCGAAGCTGTGCACGGCCGCCACCTTGCCGTCGACGAAATAGGCCGCGCCCGAGTCACCCCCGGCGCCGATCCCCTCGCGCGCGCCGACGCCGAGATCGCAATATTTCGCGCTCAGCGCGACGCCCAGGATCGCCGCGAGCGTGCAGGATGCGTCCTTGGCGACGCTTCCATTGTCGAAATCGGTGATCCAGACATGGTCGGTCGCGGCCACGCCGAAAAAGCCGTCGAAGAAGCCGCCCCAGTCCGCGTCGCCGAAGCGGAAGTCGAAGCGGTTGTCGGCATAGCGAAGCCGCCCGGTGCCCGCCGCGAAGCCGGGCAGGGTGCCATTGTCGCCACCCGTCAGCGACCTCAGCCCATAGCCGGCGATCGTGTGCACCTGGCCCGTCAGGTCGGTGAGGTCGGAGAGGCCATAGACCGGCGCGAAGGCCGGCGCGAACTCCGACAGGCGAAGCACGGCGATGTCGTTCTGGTCGATCACCTCGCCGGTGTAGAGCGGGTGGACCCGGTAGCCGCTGACCGACACCACGGTCGGGCCGGAATCGAAATAGACGTTGAGGTCGAGCGGGCCGTCATAGAAGAAGACGCTGGTCGAAAGCGGCCGCCGGCCGCCGAAATCGACGCAGTGCGCTGCCGTCAGCACCGACCGCCGGCCGATCAGGCTGCCCGAGCAGACGAACTGGTCATTGCCGCCGAAGTCCATGAGCAGCCCGACATTGCCGCTGAACTGCGGCTTGGGCGGAATGTAGATCGGGTTGCCGCCGGCCGCGACGGTCGCGGTCGAGGTCTGGCCGACGATCTCGCGCGCGACCGCCTGCGCCGCTTCCGGCGGCAGCGCCGCCTGCGCCGCCCCCGCGCCGACCAGAGCGATCAGCGCAACACACATTCTCGAAGAATCAAGCACGATCTGCATGGTGCCCCTCCATCAGAAACGGACCGCCCGCGCCCCGTGCCCCGACGTCGGGCCACACGATCCGACCGAAAGGCTATCGGCTCAGGCCAGCGACCCGCAACCGCGACCGATGGT
The DNA here is from genome assembly GCA_046290045.1 of Sphingomonadaceae bacterium. Lineage (GTDB taxonomy): Bacteria > Pseudomonadota > Alphaproteobacteria > Sphingomonadales > Sphingomonadaceae > Sandaracinobacteroides. The sequence goes on along the minus strand of JBKBUL010000012.1, from coordinate 22,005 downwards.
CGCTGCGATGAAGCGCCTTCGCGGACGGGTGGATGACAGGCGCGGCGCGCTCAGCGGCCGCCCGCGAGCCGCGCCATCAGGGGTGCGACCGGCCCCACGTCATAACCGGCCGAAGCAGCAGCCTCGGCGATGTCGGCGGGGTCGCCGCCGCGCGCGGCCTCGCTCAGCGCCCACAGCAGCGTCGAGCGCGTGCCCGATCGGCAATAGCCCAGCACCGGCCCCGTGGCCGCCTCCAGCACGGCCGAGAGCGCCTCCACCTGCTCGGGCGAGAATCCCGAATGATCGACCGGGATCGCCGAGTAGCCCAGCCCCGCGGCGCTGGCCGCCGCCGCGATCGCCGCGCCCGACTGGCTTTCCGGCACCTCGCTGTCGGGCCGGTTGTTGACGATGTGGGTGAAGCCGGCGGCCGCGATCGCCGGCACGTCGCCAGGCGAGATCTGCGGTGCGGCGGCGAAGCGCTCGGTAAGCACCCGGATGTCAACCATGCGCGGTCGCTCCTGCAAGATCGGGCGGCGTGGCCTCGGCCGCCAGCCCGGCGATCGCCTCGTCGAGCGGCAAGGTCTCCTGCCGCTCCTCGCCCAGCCGGCGCAACGCAACCGTCCCCTCCTCGGCCTCGCGCCGTCCGACGACGAGCATCACCGGCACCTTCTGAAGGCTGTGCTCGCGCACCTTGTAGTTGATCTTCTCGTTCCGGAGGTCCGCCTCGGCGCGCAGCCCCGCCGCCTTCAGCCGCGCGACCACCTCGCCCGCATAGGCGTCCGCATCCGACACGATGGTGGCAACCACCGCCTGCACCGGCGCCAGCCACAGCGGCAGGCGACCGGCGAAATGCTCGATCAGGATCCCGATGAAGCGTTCGTAGGAGCCGAAGATCGCCCGGTGCAGCATCACCGGCCGGTGCTTCTCGCCATCCTCGCCGATGTAGCTCGCATCCAGCCGCTCGGGCAGCACCCGGTCGGACTGGATCGTGCCCACCTGCCAGGTGCGGCCGATGGCATCCTTGAGGTGCCATTCCAGCTTCGGCGCGTAGAAGGCCCCCTCGCCGGGCAGCTCCTCCCATTCGAGCCCGCTTTCGCGAAGCGCCGCGCGCAGTTCGTCCTCGGCCTTGTCCCAGTCCGCGTCCGATCCGAAGCGCTTCTCCGGCCGCAGCGCGAGCTTGATGTCATAGGCAAAGCCGAAGTCGCGGTAGACGCGGTCGGCCAGCGCGATGAAGGCCCGAACCTCGGGCACCACCTGGGCGTCCGTGCAGAAGATGTGCGCGTCATCCTGCGTGAACTGGCGCACCCGCATCAGCCCGTGCAGCGCGCCATGCGGCTCGTTGCGGTGGCAGCAGCCCATTTCCGAAAGCCGGATCGGAAGCTCCCGGTAGGAGGTGATGCCCTGCTTGAACACCAGCACATGCGCCGGGCAGTTCATCGGCTTCAGCGCCAGCCACTGGGCGTCGTCGGCCACCCGCGGCGCAGCCGCGCCGCGGCCCTCCTCCACGTCGGGCACGATGTCGGGGACGGCGAACATGTTCTCGGCGTACTTCCCCCAGTGGCCCGACTGCGCCCACTGCCGCACATCCATCAGCTGCGGCGTCTTGATCTCGCGATAGCCGGCCGAATCCATCCGGCGGCGCATATAGGTCTCGAGCTCGCGCCAGATGCGATAGCCCCTCGGGTGCCAGAACACGCTGCCATGCGCTTCCGCCTGCAGGTGGAACAGGTCCATCTCCGCGCCCAGCTTTCGGTGGTCGCGCTTGGCGGCTTCCGCCAGCATCGCCAGATGCTGGTCCAGCTGCTTCTTCGTCAGCCAGCCGGTGCCATAGATTCGCGACAGCTGCGGATTCCTTTGGTCGCCCCGCCAATAGGCGCCCGACACCCGCGTCAGCTTGAAGGCCTGCGGGTCAAGCTTGCCCGTCGAGGGCAGGTGCGGCCCCCGGCACATGTCCATCCACGAGCCTTCCGCCCGCGGCGGGCCCGACCAGTAGACCGACAGCGCCTCGCCCTCGGGCAGCTCGCGCGCCCATTCCGCCTTGAACGTCTCGCCCTCGGCTTCCCAGCGCGCGATCAGCGCGTCGCGCGTCCATTCCTCGCGCGTCAGGGGCTTGTCGGCGGCGATGATGGCGCGCATCGCGTCCTCGATCGCCGGCAGATCCGCCTCGGTGAAGGGCCCCCGCCCGGGCGGCGGGGCGAGATCGTAATAGAATCCGTCCTCGGTCGCGGGCCCGAAGGTGATCTGGGTGCCGGGAAACAGCGTCTGCACGGCTTCCGCCAGCACATGCGCATAGTCGTGCCGAACCAGCTCCAGCGCGTCCGCCTCGTCCTTCGCGGTCAGGATCGAAAGCTGCGCGTCGCGCGTGAGGGGCCGCTCCAGGTCGACGATCTCGCCGTCCACGCGCGCCGCCAGCGCGGCCTTCGCCAGCCCCGGCCCGATCGCCCGCGCCACGTCGCCCGCGGTGGTGCCGGCCGCAACCTCGCGGACGGAGCCGTCGGGCAGGGTGAGGCGGATCGCGGCGGACACGGGGCGTTTCTCCTTCACAGGCGCTCGGAAAGGCCCTGCCCCTAGCGGCCGGCCTGTGGCAGAGGCAAGCCGCACAACGGGAAAGGTGAAGGCCCATGCTCCGCATCGAGGGACGCCCGAAGGATCTCGGCGGCTTTTCCGTCGCGCGCATCCTCCCCCACCACCGCCGCCGCCTCGTCGGCCCCTTCGTCTTCCTCGACCATATTGGCCCGGCCAGCTTCGCCCCCGGCCAGGGCATCGACGTTCGCCCCCACCCGCATATCGGCCTTGCCACCGTCACCTATCTCTTCGAGGGCGCGCTTCAGCACCGCGACTCGCTCGGCACCGTCCTCGACATCGGGCCCGGCGCCGTCAACTGGATGACGGCCGGGCGCGGCATCGCCCATTCCGAGCGCACGCCCCCCGCGCTTCGCGCCGCCGGCCACCGCATCCACGGTGTGCAGAGCTGGGTGGCGCTGCCGAAGCCCCATGAGCAGGATCCGCCCGCCTTCCACCACCACCCGGCCGAGACCCTGCCCCGCCTCGATCTGCCCGGCATCCGCGCGACCGTGATTGCGGGCACTGCCTGGGGCCGCGCCTCGCCCGTCGCCTTCCCCCACCCCCTCCTCTACGTCGATCTCGAGCTTGCAGCCGGCGCAACGCTCGACCTCCCGCCCGAGCATGAGGAGCGCGCCCTCTACGTCGTCGAGGGCGAGATCGCGGTCGATTCGCACGCGCCGGCCGCCGCCGGCACGCTCCTCGTCCTCGAGGATGGCGGCGGCCCGGCGACGCTTCGGGCCCTGGCGCCGGGCCGTGTCATGCTGCTCGGCGGCGCGCCGATGGATGGCCCGCGCACCGTCTGGTGGAACCTCGTCGCCTCCGATCCCGCCCTCATCGAGGCAGCCAGGCGCGACTGGGCCGCCCAACCGCTCGGCGGTCGCTTCGGCACCGTCCCGGGCGAGACGGAGTGGATTCCGCTCCCTGATTGAGCCGCCCCCGTTCGAGGCGCTTTCGCAACCGCCCATTCTCCACTACATTGGCCCAATCCATCCACGGACGACAGGAGCGACGACCATAAGACCGCCGATGATGCGACGCCCGATCGGGCCGGCCCCGCAACCCCTGAACGGCCCCCGCTACAATGAATGGATCACCGCGCCGAAGGTGCGGGTGATCGACGAGAATGGCGAGAATCTCGGCGTGATGTACACCCGCGAGGCCTGGGCAATGGCGCAGGAGGTCGGGCTCGACCTCGTCGAGGTCAGCCCCAATGCCGATCCGCCGGTGTGCAAGTTCCTCGATGTGGGCAAGTACAAGTACGAGGCCCAGAAGAAGGCGAACCTCGCCCGCAAGACCCAGAAGGTGCAGGAGATCAAGGAGATCAAGATGCGCCCGAACATCGATGACCATGATTACGAGGTCAAGATGAAGTCGGTGAGGAAGTTCATCGAGGAGGGCGACAAGGTCAAGCTCACGCTCCGCTTCCGCGGCCGCGAACTGGCCCATGGCCAGCTCGGCCTCAAGCTTCTGGAGCGCGTTCGGGACGATTCGGCCGACTATGCGAAGATCGAGCAGCTGCCGCGCATGGAAGGGCGGCAGATGCTGATGATCATGGCGCCCAAGCCGGCCTGAGCGGGTCCGCCATCCCGAACCCCGCCCCGTGAACGAGCCCCGCCGGCCACCCGGACACGCACGTCGGATCGGCATGCGGGATCTCCGCCTGCTGGTCGCGATCGTCGAGTCCGGAAGCCTGCACCGGGCGGCGAACGCGCTGTCGCTGACGGTTGCCGCGGTCTCCAAGGCGCTCATCCAGCTCGAGCAGCGGCTGGGCGTTCGCCTGTTCGATCGCTTCGCCTCCGGGGTCAGCCCGACCCCGGCCGGGCAGCGGCTGGTCGCATCGGCCCGCCGGATCCTCGCCGATCTCGACCGCGACGTCGCCGGCGCGCTTTCGGTCGCGGACGATCTTGCCGGCATGGTCCGGATCGGGCTTGGCCCGTTTCCGGCCTCCTCGCTCATCGACTCGCTGCTCCCGCAGGTGGAGGCGACTTGGCCGGCGCTGACCCTCGAGGTGGTGATCGGCTATCCCGAGGACCTGCTGGCGAAGCTCGGCGCCGGCGAGCTCGATTTCATCATCTGCCATCTGAACGACGTCCGCCTCGCCGACGGGTTCGAGGCCCTGGCGGTCCAGCGGCTGGCGCCGGTCGTCCTCGTCGGCCGCCACCACCCGCTTGCCGGGCGCGCCGAGGTCGAGGGCCGGGATCTCGCCGGCTTCCGGATGGCCGGATCGCGGCCCTATGGCGCCTCGCTCGACTGGTTCCGCCTCATCCTCGGAACCGAGGCGCGTCACGCCCTTGTCAGCGCCGACTATGATCTCATCGGCCGCGCCGTCCGCGCCACCACGCTCTTCACCGTCTGCTCGCACGGGCTGGCGGATCGGCTGTGCGCCACCTACGGGCTCGTCGCCCTTCCCCTCGCGCTCCCGCCGATCAACCACGTCCTCTACTGCGTGTCCCGCGCCGGGGCGGCCGTCGGCCCGGCGATCGAACCGGTCCGCGAACTGGCCTGCCGGCTGCTCGGGCCCGACGAGGCCTGAGCCGACCCGAACGGCCGGTTGACACCCCGTCAACCGCGCATTGGCTACCCGCCCGACACACCCTGCGCCAGAACCCTGCCGTTCATGCCGGCGCCGCCGGCTGCAGGAAGGGGATGGGGAATGTCGGATCGTTCGCTCGCGAAATCTGCCGGGCGCCGGGCAGGCGGCGCCGTGCTGAAAGCCCTGCTCCTGGCTGGCCTTGTCGCCTCGCCGCTCGCCGCCCAGAACCCGCTGGTCGACCCCAATGCCTTCCAGAACCGGCATTTCCACCCCAAGGGCAAGCCGCCCTCGGCCGCGACGCTCGCCTTGCGCGAAAAGGCCGCGCGGGAGCTTCCCTTCGCCGACCAGCGCGACCTCGAGGAAGCCCGGCGCGGCTTCATCGCGCCGCTGCCCTCCAACACGGTGATGGCCGATGCCGGCAACATCGCCTGGGACCTCGAGAGCTACAAGTGGCTGCTCCAGGATCGCGACTTCACCTCGATCCACCCCTCGCTGCAGCGCATCGCCCGGCTCAACATGAACGCCGGCCTCTACGAGGTGCTGCCGGGGAAGATCTACCAGGTGCGCGGGCTCGACCTCGCCAACATCACCTTCGTCAGGGGTGAGAAGGGCTGGATCGTCTTCGACCCGATGATCACCCGGGAAGTCGCCCGCTTCGCGCTCGCCTTCGTCAACGACAAGCTGGGCAAGCGGCCGGTGACGGCGGTGATCTACTCCCACAGCCACATCGACCATTTCGGCGGCGTGCGCGGCATCGTCGACGAGGCCGACGTCCGCGCCGGCCGGGTCGAGATCATCGCGCCGGCCGGCTTCATGCGCGAGGCGATTTCCGAGAATGTGTTCGCCGGCAACGCCATGACCCGGCGCAGCCGAATCCAGTATGCGGTGCTGCTGCGGCGCAGCCCCTTCGGCCATGTCGACCAGTCGCTCGGCAAGAATGCCTCGGCCGGCGTCCCCACGCTCATCGCCCCGACCCGCGAGGTTGCGAAGGACATCGAGGAACTGACGGTCGATGGCGTCCGGATGGTGTTCCAGAACACGCCGAACACCGAGGCCGTGGTCGAGATGAACACCTGGATCCCCGAGTGGAAGGCCTTCTGGGCCGCGGAGAATGTGACCGCCACCATCCACAACATCTACACGCTGCGCGGCGCCCAGATCCGCGACGCCCACAATTGGGCGAAGCAGATCAACGTCGCGATGAACCTCTTCCCCGACATGGAGGTGATGTTCGCCTCGCACCACTGGCCGCGCTGGGGCAATGCCCGCGCCATGGAGGTGCTGAAGGCGCAGCGCGATGCCTACACCCACATGCACCAGCGGACGCTCCACCTCGCCAACCAGGGCGTCACGATCAACCAGATCCACAATGTCTACGAGGTGCCGCCCTCGCTCCGGCAGCAGTGGGCGGCGCGCAGCTACCATGGCGCCGTCAAGAACAATGTCCGCGGCATCATCCAGCGCTACCTCGGCTTCTGGGACGGGAACCCCGCCAACCTCGACCCGCCCAACCCCACCGAGATCGGGCCGCTCTTCGTCGAGATGATGGGCGGCGCCGACCGGGTGATCGCCCGGGGCCGCGAGCTGAACGCCGCCGGCCGCTACCGCGAGGCCGCGCAGATCCTGCAGCATGTCGTCTATGCCGAGCCGGGCAACCAGGCCGGGCGCGACACGCTGGCCGATGCCTTCGAGCAGCTCGGCTACCAGGACGAGAGCACCTCGTTCCGCAACTCCTACCTGCAGCTCGCGGCCGAGCTACGCAGCGGCATGTCGGAGGGCACCGCCCCCAGTTCGAACAGCCCGGATGTCGTCAGCGCGATGACGACCGCCCAGTGGCTGGACTTCCTCGGCATCAGCATGGACTCGACCAAGACCCGGGGCTGGGCGTGGACGGTGAACCTCATCACGCCCGACAATGGCGAGCGCTTCAAGATCGAGATGTCGAACGAGACGCTCTCCAGCATCCAGGGCTTCACCGATCCGAAGGCGGCGCTCACCATCACGCTGAACCGCGCCGACCTCACCCAGGTGATGCTGGGCGCCAAGACCTTCGAACAGCTCGAGAAGGAGGGGCGGGTCCGCTTCGAGGGCGACCGCACGCCCTTCAACCAGCTTCGCTCGGCCCTCACGGTCTTCACGCCCGACTTCGAGATCTTCCCCGGCACGCGCAATGCGCGGCCCGTGCCGACCAGCGTGAAGCCCTTCCAGTTCGCGATCAACCCGCTGACGATCGCGGAATAGGCCCATGCGTCCCGCCCCCTTTGCCCCCGGCCGGCCGCGCCGCGCCGGCCCCGGTCTCGCCGCCCTGCTGTTCGCCGCCGCCGCGCCGGCGGCGGCCGGCGAGGGGCCGGGCGCCGGCGATGCCGACCTTGCGCTCCAGCTCTCCAACCCGGTCGCCTCGCTCATCTCGGTTCCCATTCAGCAGAATTTCGATTTCGGCCTGGGCGCCAACGGCCGCGGCTGGACCAGCCGGACGAACATCCAGCCGGTGGTGCCCTTCCGCCTCAACGACGACTGGTCGCTCATCTCGCGCACGATCCTCCCGATCGTCGCGCAGGACGGGGTGACGGCGCCGGGCGCCAGCCAGTTCGGGCTCGGCGACACGGTGCAGAGCCTCTTCCGCTCGCCGCGCCGCGCCGGCAGCCTGATCTGGGGCGCGGGGCCGGTGTTCCTGCTTCCCACCGGCACCGATCGCGCGCTTGGCACCGGCAAGTGGGGTATCGGCCCCACGGGGGTCGTGCTCAGCCAGTCGGCCAGCGGAGTCACGGTCGGGATGCTCGCCAACCACATCTGGTCGTTCGCCGGCGCGTCGAGCCGCCCGGACGTGTCGGCGACCCTCCTGCAACCCTTCGCCACGCTGACGACGCGGCAGGCGACCACCTTCGGCTTCAACATCGAGGCCGCGCACGACTGGAAGCGCGACCAATGGATCATCCCCGCCAATCTCACCATTGCGCAGCTGGTGAAGCTCGGCCGCCAGCCGGCCCAGGTCGGCGGTGGCGTCCGATACTATCTCGGATCCCCGCGCGGCGGCCCCGACTGGGGCGTCCGCCTCAGCCTCACCCTGCTGTTCCCGGCCGGCTGATCGGGCCCGGCAAGGAACCCGGACTGGAGGAGATGCCCATGCCGATCACCCGCGTCCCCGTCCCTGTCGTCCCCGCCGTGGCGCTGCTCGCCGGCTGCACGGCCGGCGGCGAAAGCCCCGCCGACCCATCGGTCTGGGTAGCCAAGGGCGACCCCGTCAGCTGCATCACCCGCAGCCGAATCCGCTCGATCCGGGTCATCGACGACCAGACGATCGACTTCGAGATGAACAGCCGCCAGCGCTACCGCAACGAGCTGCCCTTCCGCTGCTCGGGCCTGACCTTCGGCTCCACCATCCAGCACCGCAGCCGAACCTCGCAGCTGTGCAGCGGCAGCACCTTCACGGTCCGCTCGATGGGCGGCGCGCCGAGCGGGCCGAGCTGCTCGCTCGGCCGGTTCCAGCCCCTCGTCCGGGTGCCGGCGCCATGATGGCGGTGCGCGGGCGGGGCGCAAGGCCCCTGCGCCGGCTGGCAGCCGCGGCGCTGGCCGCCGCGGCCCTCGCGTCGCCTGCCGCCGCCAGGGACCTCGGCCAGTCCGGCTGGGTGCGCGGCGGCCTCTACGTCGCGGATGTCGACTCGAGCGCCCGCGTCGGCGTGCGCGACCAGAGCATCGGCACCGACCTCGATTTCGAGACCGACCTCCGGCTCGATCGCAACCGCGCGCTGCCCAGCCTCGCGGCCGGTCTCAGCCTCGGCGGCAAGTGGCGCCTCACGGGCGATCTGTTCACGCTCGCCCGCCGCGGCACCCGGAACCTCGCGCGCGACATCGTGGTCGATGATGTCACTTACCCGGTCGGCGCCACCATCCGCTCGGGGCTCCGCTCCACCACCTTCCGGGCCGCGGTCGGCTACAGCTTCCTTGCCGGCCCCGACCATGACGTCGGCGCGGCGCTTGGCCTCCACCTCACGGACTTCTCGATGTTCGTGGAAGGCACCGGCTCGGTCGGCAACCAGGCAGCGAGCGCCCAGCGGCGCCAGCGCCAGCTTCTCGCCCCCCTGCCCACGCTCGGCCTCTACGGCCGCGTCCGCCTCGGCCCGGCGATCAGCGCGGGCGCCCGCATCGACTATCTGAAGCTCCGCATCTCCGACTATACGGGCGAGCTCATCAACGCCGAGGTGGGCGCCGCCTGGCAGGTCGCCCCGCGCGTCTCGATCGGCGCGCAGTATCGCCACGTCGATTATGGCCTCGATGTCCGCAAGCCCCGCTGGGACGGCGGGGTCAGCTATCGCTTCTCCGGTCCCGTCGCCTTCGTCGAACTGGGCTTCTGAGGCCCCGTCACAGCAGCGGCACGCCGCGGGTCACGCCCAGCCAGCTGGTCGCGAACAGCAGCAGGTAGGTGATCTGCACGAACAGGCGCGTCCGATCCATGGTGCGCCTCAAGGGGATTTCGGTCTCGTCCGAACTGCCGTCCCGCACCAGCGCCATCAGCTGCGGGCCGACGGGGCGGAAGGCGATGTCGATGGCGATCGCCGCCACGAAGATCGCCCCGAACATCAGCGCCTTCCACGCGACGAAGCCGGCGAGCGGCCCGCCGCTCCACAGGCTCCACGCGCCGAGCGCAAGGTAGAAGAGGGCAAGCGACCATTTGAGCGGCTCCTCGATCCGTTTCGCCGTCCTGGCGCGCGGCGTGCCCTCGTTCAGGTGCGCCGTCCAGACCAGCGACAGCCAGAAGAGGCCGATGGCGATCCCGGCCGGAAGCAGCCAGGCCGGCATCCCCGGCCACCAGCCGCCCAGCTTCAGCAGCGCGAGGCTGGACGGCACCATCAGCGCCCAGGCGGTGCGGGGCCCCATGTCGGTGATGACGAGCAGCCTCAGAAGCGTCAGCCGCTCGGGCAGCGAATAGCGGTCGCGCTTCCTGAAATGCTGGCCCAGCAGGAACACGCCGAGATCGGCGCCCAGCCAGAAGACGAGCAGCAGCACGTGAAACCAGACGAGGGTGGGGTAGAGCGCGTCCATCACGCCGCCGCCCCGCTGGCGATGAGGCCGTCGAAGATGGCGACATGGAACGCGCCCGCGCCCGCGCGCAGCGGCTTCACTTCCTGCTGGTAGCGCGGATCGTCCCAGAAGGCCTGCGCCGCGGCCCGGTCGGGAAACTCGGAGACCACCACGGCCCGCCCGTCCCAGTCCTCCAGCGGCACTGCTGCGCGGCCGCGCAGCAGCGTGCGCCCGCCATGCGCCGCATAGAGGCCGAGCGCATCGAGTCGCTGCTGATAGGCCGCCATCGCGGCCGGTTCCGAGACGGTCGCCGTCACGACAAGATAGGCAGGCATGCGCGAATCTCCCGATGAAGCGCTCAACACCCCTCTTGCATGGCGCGCGCGTTTCGCACAAGTTGTCCGGACAAATGCGAGCTGCGCAACGAGCCGGATCCAACCGGCGCGCATGTCAGGCGGGGTCACCCGCCGGCGTGAAAGAAATGGTCAGGCAGGAGGCAAGGGGTATGCGCGCATTTCTCATGGCATCGGTCGCCACGCTCGCGGCCGCGGGCGCCGTCCAGGCGCAGGACACGACGGCCACCGGCGCGGCAGCGCCGCAGCAGGGCGGGGTCGCCGACATCATCGTGACGGCCCAGCGCCGTGCCGAATCGGTGCAGGACGTGCCGATCGCAGTCGCGGCCTTCTCGGCCGACAGCCTCGCGTCCAAGGGCATCACCGACACGCTGTCGCTCATCGGCTATGTGCCCAACATGTTCGGCTCGAACAACACGGGCCTCGGCTCGGCCAACGCCTATTACATCCGCGGCCTCGGCAATACCGAGACGATCGCCACCTTCGACCCGCCGGTCGGCACCTATGTCGACGACATCTATCTCTCCCGCCAGAACGGCAACAATTTCGCCTTCTTCGATGTCGAGCGGGTCGAGGTGCTGCGCGGGCCGCAGGGCACGCTGTTCGGCCGCAACACGACGGGCGGCGCCGTCAACGTCATCATGCGCCGCCCCGGCGACGAGCTGGCGGGCTTCGTCGAGGGCGGGATCGGCGCCTACCGCAAGCGCATGCTGCGCGGCTCCATCGACCTGCCGCTTGACCCCATGCTGTCGGTCAAGCTCTCGGGCTACTGGCAGGATGACCGCGGCTATGCCCGCAATTCCGTGACCGGCCAGCGCACCAACGATTCGGACATGGCGGGCCTGAGGCTCGCCGCGCGGCTCACGCCCGTCGAGCGCCTCTCCTGGAACGTCGCCGTCGCCTACATGGAGTCGAACGGCGAGAATGTCCTCAACTTCGATTGCGATCCGGCCAACCCCACGCACTGCGGCGGCCGCTTCGTCACCACGGGCATGCTCACCAGCCGCCGGCCCGGCGGCGTGCCGCAATATTCGCTTCCCGTCAGCGGCCGGAAGGCCGAGAACCCGCTCGGCAACGAGGTCTCGACCACGCTTGTCACCTCCAACCTCGAATGGGCCGGCGACGATCACACGCTGAACCTCATCACCGGCATCGTCGACATGACGCAGCGCTTCGCCATCGACTTCGCCGACGGCCGCGGCCTGCCCAATGTCGCCGTCGTCAACCCGCCGGTGCGCGGCTTCGCCAATGGCGGCTTCGCCATCCTCAATGACGGGCAGCACAACCAGTTCACCCAGGAAGTGAAGCTGACCGGCCGCTTCGGCGAGGCGCTTTCCTATGTCGCCGGCGCCTATTTCTACTCCGAGCGCAACCGGACCGACTTCGCCGACCTGTTCACGGTCGAGACCGGAACGCCCACCGGCCTGCCGCTGCTGCTCGCCGACCGGCTGCTCGTCAACCGCACCACGGCGACCGCCGGCTATCTCCAGGCCGATCTCCGCCTCGCCGAGGGCGTGACGGCAACGGCGGGCATCCGCTACACCGACGAGGAAAAGACCTTCTCGATCAGCGACAACCGCGCCAGCTGCATCGCCAACCCGGCGCCGGTCGGCTGCCTCAACAACAATATCGTCGCCGCCAACGGAGTCGTCGTGCCGCTGAAGCAGCGCACCAAGCAATGGACTCCGCGCTTTGCCGTCAACTGGCGCCCCAACACCGACCTGATGCTGTTCGCCAGCGCCACGCGCGGCTTCAAGTCGGGCGGCTGGAACGCCCGCGGCACCGATCGCCGCACGCTGCTGCCCTTCGATCCCGAGACCGTCTGGTCCTACGAGGCCGGGGTGCGCTCCGAGTGGCTCGACCGGCGGCTTCGCGTCAACCTGACGGCCTTCGCCCTCGAGGCGCAGGATCTGCAGACCCCGTCGGCCTTCGTGAACCCGGCCACGGGCGCCGTCACCTTCATCACCCAGAATTTCGCCGACTACCGCAACCGCGGCGTCGAGCTCGAGCTGACGGCCGTCCCGACCGAGGGCCTCAACCTCTATCTCAACCTCGGCTGGCAAAAGGATCGCTACAAGGTCTCCGACACGCTCGCGCCCAACCGCTACGGCGTGAAGTCGGTCCGCCAGCAGCAGCTCGACTGCCGCGCCCAGCTCGCCGCCGGCCGGATCCCGCTCTCGACCGGGGCGCGCAACGCGCCTGACTGCGGGGCCGGGATCGTCACCGTCAACGGCGACATCGCAACCCCCGTCCGCACGCCCGACTGGTCGCTCGCCTTCGGCGGCAGCTGGGACGTGCCCGTGCCGCCGGCCGGAATCCGGATCGTGCCCTCGGCGAACGTCATCTACCGCAGCCGGCTGGAGACGGGCACCGCCAACGCCACCATCTGGACCGGCGCCTCCCCGCCCGCCTTCGATGGCTTCGTCTTCCCCACCAACCCCTTCGGCGGCCAGTTCATCACCGGGTCACGTTCGGCCGCCCACTGGCTGGTGAATGCGGGAATCGCGATCCGCACCGACGACGACGCCTGGCAGGTCAGCCTCGAGTGCGAGAACTGCCTCGACGACATCCACAACCAGTCGAGCCTCGTGAACTACACCTATCTCAATCCGCCGCGCACCTGGACCCTGCGCGCCCGGCGGGCGTTCTAGCGCGTGGCCGAGACGGCATCGAAACCGGGCGGGCGCGGCGAGTTCGCGCTCGCCTGGACCGTGCTTCTCGCCTGCATGATGGCGGTCGCCACCGGCGCCTCGCCCATCCCCTACAACACGATCGGCTTCTTCCTGCCCGAGCTCAACCGCGAGTTCGGCTGGAGCTTCGCCCAGATCTCGCTCGGAATCACCATCTACGGCGTGCTGGGCGCGCTGCTCGCGCCCGTCTTCGGCGCCCTGGCGGACCGGCACGGCGCCAAGCGCGTCGGGCTCGTCAGCCTCGCGCTCTTCGGCCTCGTGTTCGGCAGCTTCGCCTTCATCGGGGACAGCATCTGGCACTTCTACGCGCTGTGGGTGCTGATCGGCCTCGTCGGCATCGGCTCCACGCCGGTCACCTTCTCGCGGCTGGTCAACATGTGGTTCTTCAGGAACCGCGGGCTGGCGCTGGGAATCATGCTGGTCGGCACCTCGGTCGCCGCCGTCGCCGTGCCGCCCATCGTCACCTGGGCGATTGCCGAGCATGGCTGGCGCACGGCGCACCTCGTGATCGCCGCCCTGCCGCTCCTCGTCGGCCTGCCGCTCGGCCTTCTCCTCATGCGCGAGCCGAAGGCCGGCGAACGGCCGCAGACCGGCGCCGCCGCGCTCACCACGGGCGTCACGCTGAAGGCCGCCTTTCGCGACCGCCGCTTCTGGATCCTGTCGCTGTCCATCTTCATGGTCGCCTTCGCCTATGGCGGCGCCCACATCCACATGCCCGAGATCGTCCGCCTGCACGGCTTCGAGGGCCAGGACGCCGCCCGCGTCATGCAGGTGCTCGGCCTCTCGATCCTCGCCGGGCGCATCATCACCGGCTTCCTGCTCGACCGTTTCTGGGCGCCGGCGGTCGCCTTCCCCATCCTCTGCCTGCCGGCCATCTCGGTCGTCATCCTGATGGGCAGCGCGCCCGATTATCCGCTCGTGCTGCTGGGCGCGGCCCTGCTCGGCTTCGCGGCCGGCGCCGAATCCGATCTCATCGCCTATCTCGGCAGCCGCTATTTCGGGCTGGCCAACTACGGGAAGATCTACGGCTTCCTCTACATGAGCTTCGCCCTCGCCTCGGCCTTCAGCCCGGCCGTCTACGGCCGGGTGCGCGACGTGACGGGCAGCTATGATGGCATGCTGCTGGCCGCCGCCGGCCTGTTCGTGGCCGGCGGCGCGCTGCTGCTGGCGCTCGGCCGCTACCCCGAGCTGGGCCTCCCCGAGCCCGACGAGGCAGCCCTGCCGCAGGCCGCCGCGCCATGAGCGTGCCCGAACCCTATCTGGCCGTCGGCCTCCAGATGCGCGCCTGGAACGCCGAGGCGGCCGCCGACGCGAAGGCGGCCCGCGCCGGCATCCTCGAGGGCATCAACCGGCTCGACCGCGAGCTGGCCGGAACGAAGGCCTTCCTCGAGACCTTCACCGGCCGGCCGCTGCGGCTCGCCGTCTGCCCGGAATATCTCTTCACCGGCTTCCCGACTGGCCGCGTCCCCGATTTCGCCGCGCGCGCCGCCTTCGCGCCCGAGGGCGTGGAGGAAGCCGCCCTTGCCGGGGTCGCGGCCCGCCACGGCCTCTATCTCGCCGTCAACGCCTATGAGAGCGACCCCCATTTCCCCGGCCTCACCTTCCAGGCCTGCCTCGTCTTCGCGCCCGCCGGAGCGCTGGTGCTGCGCTACCGCCGCGTGCAGTCGCTCTACACCGCCACCCCCCACGACGTGCTGACGGAGTATGTCCGCGTGCACGGAGCCGACCAGCTCTTCCCCGTCGTCGAGACGGCGATCGGCCGGCTGGGCTGCATCGCCAGCGAGGAGATCCTCTACCCCGAGATCGCCCGCACGCTGGCCCTGAAGGGCGCCGAGGTGCTGCTGCACAGCTCGTCCGAGCAGGGCTCGATGCTGGCCACCCCCAAGCAGGTCGCCCGCCGCGCCCGCGCCCAGGAATCCATGGCCTGGCTCGTCTCGGCCAACACGGCAGGAATCGAGGGCGGCGGGCTTGCCGGCGATTCGGCTGACGGCAACAGCGCCGTCATCGATTACAAGGGGCAGGTCGTGGCCGAGTCGCTTTCGGGCGAGAATGCCAATGCCTTCGCGGTCATCGACATTGCCGCAGTGCGCTCGGCCCGCGCCGCGCCCGGCATGGGCAATCTCCTCGCCCGGCAGCGGCTGGAGCTGTTCCGCGACACCTATGCCGGCAGCGTCTGGCCCGCCGACACCCGCGCCGGTGGCCGCAAGGCCGACGCGCGCGACATTTTGACCGGGATCATTGCCGAGCGGAAGCGCAGGGGCTTGATCTGATCCGGTCGAAGCATCCGAGGATGAACGCATGAAGAAGCGCGACGACATTCCGCCCGACTATCGCGAGGTGAAGCGCCACGGCGTCTTCCCCGAGATCGCCCATGACGAGGCGGCCCGGTTCAACTTCCTCGCCAATCTGAACCGCCACATCTCGGGCGTGCTGGGCGAGGGCAATCGCCTTGCCTACGAACATCGCGTCAGGCCCGCCTTCGAGGCCGCGCATGGCCGCGGCCCCAAGGACCGGTTCGAGATCCGCCACGCGATGAACCGCGATCCCTATCACCGCTTCTGGTCGGCGCTCCGGCGCAACTCGATGGAAATGCGCCAGCAGGCCGGCCGCGCGCTCGTGCTGCGCCAGCTCGACCGGCTCGTCGAGAAGGCCAATGCGCTCAACGCCGGCTGCGACACGCTGGAGCTCCACCCAGAGGTCGAGGTGCCGCGCTACCAGGCCGCGGTGGACATCCACTGCATGCCCGGCTCCTACCACGGCGAGGCGGTCCCCGGCGACGTGCTGGCCGGTGCCAACTATGACAGCGGCATCTTCGCGACCACCGGCGGCGCGCTCGGCGGCCTGTCGGATGGCGGCGGCCAGGCGCTGGTGCGCTGGGCGCGCGAGAACCGGCCCGACTGGAAGCCGCGGCGGATCCTCGATATCGGCTGCACCATCGGCCACAACGCCGTGCCGCTCGCGCTCGCCTACCCGGAGGCCGAGGTCTGGGCGATCGACACGGCGGCCGCCTCGCTTCGCTACGGCCACGCCCGCGCCCGCAGCCTGGGCGCCACCAACATCCGCTTCGTGCAGATGAACGCCGAGGATCTCTCGCGCTTCCCCGACGGCCATTTCGACTGGGTGCAGACCACCATGTTCCTGCACGAGCTGTCGGGCAAGTCGCTGCCGCGCATCATCGCCGAAGGCGCGCGCGTGCTCAGGCCCGGCGGCCTCATGCTGCACGTCGAGCAGCCGGCCTACACCGAGGCCATGCCGCTGTTCGAGCAGTTCCTGCGCGACTGGGACGCCTTCAACAACAACGAACCCTTCTGGTCGTCGATGCACGCGCTCGACATGGGGGCGATCATGGAGTCGGCCGGCCTCCCGCGCGACCGGCAGTTCACCATCCGGATCGCCGCCGAGGTCGATCGCGACATCTTCCCCGCCGCCGCCACCGGCGCGGCCGAGGATCATGGCCGCGCCGCCGTCTGGGACGCCTATGGTGCCTGGAAACCGGAGGCAGCGACGCTTGCGGAGGCCGCGGAATGACCGACATCCAGTCCCTCGACACGATCCGCCTCGCCGGCATGAAGGCCCGGGGCAAGCGCCCGGCCTATTTCGACGATCCCGCCATCGACCGGCTGCTGTCCATGGTGCTGGCGCTCGCCTCGGATGTCGCCGTCCTGCGCGAGCGGCTCGACACGATCGAGCGCCTGCTCGATGCGAAGGGCACGCTCGCCCGCGCCGACATCGAGGCCTTCCGCCCCGACCGCGAGGCCGCCTACGAGCGCGGGCTGCAGCATCGCGAGCTGGTCGCCCGCCTGCTGCGCGGCGTCCAGCAGGACATGGAGTCGCTCGCCGAGACGGAGCCCCCGCTCGACGAAGTGTCGAAGGCGTTGCGCGACAGCTGAGAGCGCCGCTACGCTCGCGCGTGTGAGCGACCTCCTGATTGCAGCCGTCCTCGGCTATCTCCTCGGTTCCATCCCCTTCGGCCTGCTGCTCACGCGCGCGGCCGGCGGCGGGGACATCCGCTCGATCGGCTCGGGCAACATCGGCGCCACCAACGTGCTCCGCACCGGCCGCAAGGGCGTGGCCGCCGCCACCCTGCTGCTCGATGCCGGCAAGGGCGCGCTCGCCGTCTGGCTTGCGATGCGCCTGTTCGGCGAGCCGGCCGCGCTGGCCGCGGGTGCGGCGGCCTTTGCCGGCCATGTGCACCCCGTCTGGCTCGGCTTTCGCGGCGGCAAGGGGGTGGCAACCCTGCTCGGCGTCAGCACGGCGCTGCTGCCGCTCGCGGGCCTCGCCTTCGCGCTCGCCTGGGGCCTCGTCGCGCTCGCCGCCCGGATCTCCTCGGTCGGCGGCATGACGGCGGGCTTCGCGGCGGCTGCCGCCCTGCTGCTCGCCGGGCGCGAGCCGGCCGCGCTCGTCGTCGGCCTGCTCGCGCTCTGGGTGCTGTTCACGCACCGCGCCAACCTCGCCCGGCTGCGCGCCGGCACCGAGCCGCGGATCGGCCAGAAGCCATGAGCGCGCTTGCCCCCGCCGAGCGGCTTGCCCGCCTGCGCCTCGCCCGCACCGAGGGGGTCGGCCCCGTCGGCTTCGCGCGGCTTCTCGCCCGCTTCGGCTCGGCCGAGGCCGCCGTCGAGGCGCTCGAGGGGATGGGAAAGCCGCTTGCGCCGCCGGGCCTCGCCGAGGCCGAGATGGCGGCCGCCGACCGGATCGGCGCCCGCCATCGCTTCGCGGGCGAAGCCGCCTATCCGCCGCGCATCGCCGCCCTTGCCGATCCGCCGCCGGTCCTCCTCGCGCTCGGCGATCCGGCCCTCGCCGCCCGGCCGGTCGTCGCGATCGTCGGCGCTCGCAACGCCAGCGCGGCCGGCCGCCGCCTCGCCCAGACGCTGGCCGAAGGCCTCGGCGCTGCCGGCGTCATCGTCGCCTCGGGGCTGGCGCGCGGGATCGATTCCGCCGCCCACCGCGGCGCGCTCGGCACCGGCACCATCGCCTGCGTCGCCGGCGGGCCGGATGTCGCCTACCCGCCCGAGAATGCCGAACTGCAGGCAATGATCGCCGGACGGGGCCTCATCCTGTCCGAACTGCCGCCCGGCACCGAGCCGCAGGCGCGCCACTTCCCGCGTCGCAACCGGCTGATCGCCGGCGTGGCGCTGGGCGTCGTCGTGATCGAGGCCGCGCCCGGCTCCGGCAGCCTGATCACCGCGCGGCTTGCCGCGGAGGCCGGGCGCGAGGTGATGGCCGTGCCCGGCCACCCGGCCGACCCGCGCTCGCGCGGCGGCAACGCCCTCCTCCGCGACGGCGCCATCCTCGTGGAGACCGCCGCCGACGTGCTCGCAGCCCTGGCCCCGTTCGCGCTGGCGCCCGCCCCGCCCGCGCAGCCGGCCCCCCGCCGGGCTGCCCCGAAACCGCGCCCGGCCGCCGCGCCGACGCCGGCGGCCCCGCCCGAGGGCGGGCTTCTCGACCTGCTCACCGCCGAGGGCATCGCGCTCGACGAGCTGGTCCGCGCCTCCGGCCGGGCGGCGAACGCCGTGCAGGCGGAACTCGCCGATCTGGAACTCGAAGGCGCCGTCGTCCGCCTGCCCGGCGGCCGCATCGCCGCCGCCCGCTTGCCAGGCGCACCCCACCCCGCTAACCGCCGCGCCCCGATGGCAGCCGCGGGCCACAGGAGCGACTGATGGATCTGGTCATCGTCGAATCGCCCGCCAAGGCGCGCACCATCGAATCCTATCTCGGCAACGGCACCAAGGTGCTGGCGAGCTTCGGCCATGTCCGCGACCTGCCGGCGAAGGACGGCAGCGTCGATCCCGACCATGACTTCGCCATGCGCTGGGACGTGCTCGACAGCCGCTCGCGCGAGCAGGTCGCAAGGATCGTCGCCGCCGCGAAAGCCGCCGACCGCGTGCTGCTCGCGACCGACCCCGACCGCGAGGGTGAGGCGATCAGCTGGCACCTGGCCGAAATCCTGGCGCAGAGGAAGGCGGTGCCGAAGGGCGGCCTCCAGCGCATCACCTTCAACGCGATCACCAAGCCGGCCGTCACCGCCGCGCTTGCCGCCCCACGCGCCATCGACCAGGCGCTGGTCGATGCCTATCGCGCCCGGCGCGCCCTCGACTATCTGGTCGGCTTCACGCTCTCGCCGGTGCTGTGGCGCAAGCTGCCCGGCGCGAAGAGCGCGGGCCGCGTGCAGTCGGTCGCGCTTCGCCTCATCGTCGAGCGCGAGCGCGAGATCGAGGCCTTCCGCGCGCGCGACTACTGGACGGTCGAGGCCAGCCTGCGCCATGCCGGCGGCCCGCCCTTTGCCGCGCGGCTCGTCGCGCTCGATGGCCGCAGGCTCGACAAGTTCGCCCTTGCCGACGAGGCCACGGCCGAAGCCGCGAAGGCCCGGGTCGCGGCCGCCGCCCTCGAGGTGACGGCCGTCGAGACGAAGGAAGTGCTTCGCCACCCGGCGCCGCCCTTTACAACCTCCACCCTCCAGCAGGAAGCGGCGCGCAAGCTGGGGCTGGGCGCGCAGGAGACGATGCGGCTCGCCCAGTCGCTCTACGAGGCCGGCCACATCACCTACATGCGGACCGACGGCGTGCAGATGGATGGCGCGGCCATCGCCCGCGCGCGCGACATGGTGATGGAACGCTACGGCCCCGACTATCTGCCCGAAAAGCCGCGGCGCTACACCTCGAAGGCGAAGAACGCCCAGGAAGCGCATGAGGCGATCCGGCCGACCGATTTCGCCCGCCTGCCGCGCGCCGCCGGCCTGTCCGGCCTCGAGGCCAGGCTCTACGACCTCATCTGGACCCGCGCGGTCGCCTCGCAGATGGCCTCGGCCCGGCTCGAGCGCACCGCGGTCGATCTCGGCTCGGCCGACGGGTCGGTTGGCCTGCGCGCCACCGGCACGGTGGTCGTCTTCCCCGGCTTCCTCGCGCTCTACGCCGAGGGCACCGACGATGTCGCCCTCGACGAGGAGGATGGCGGCCGCCTGCCGCGCCTTGCCGCAGGCGACCGGCCCGAGACCTTGGGCGTCGAGGCGACGGAGCACAGCACCCAACCACCGCCCCGCTTTTCCGAGGCCAGCCTCGTCAAGCGGCTCGAGGAGCTTGGGATCGGCCGCCCCTCCACCTATGCGTCGATCATCCAGGTGCTGAAGGACCGCGGCTACGTCACCCTCGAGGCGAAGCGCTTCCGCCCGGCCGAGCAGGGCCGGCTCGTCACCGCCTTCCTCGAGCGCTTCTTCGAACGCTATGTCGAATATGGCTTCACCGCCGGGCTCGAGGCCCAGCTTGACGACATCTCGGCCGGCAACGCCGCCTGGCTCGACGTGCTTCGCGCCTTCTGGGCCGATTTCCGGCCGCGCGCCGACGAGGTGAAGGAACGCCGCCGCTCGGATGTCGAGCGCGCGCTCGACGATTATCTCGGGCCCCACCTCTTCCCCGAGCGCGACGACGGGGCCGATCCGCGCGCCTGCCCGGCCTGCGCCGACGGCCGGCTGGCCTTGAAGGTCGGCCAATATGGCCCCTTCATCGCCTGCTCCAACTATCCCGCGTGCCGCTTCACCCGCCGCTTCGACCAGAACGGCGACGAGGCCGGCCCGCGCACGCTGGGCGAGGATCCTGAGACCGGCCTTCCCGTGGAGCTGAAGTCGGGCCGGTTCGGCCGCTTCGTCCAGTCCGGCGACCGGCGGTCGAGCGTGCCCAGGGAATGGGACGATCTCGATCTCGACCGCGCGCTTCGCCTGCTCGCGCTGCCGCGCACCATCGGCCCCCACCCCGAGACGGGCCAGCCGATCGAGGCCGGCCTCGGCCGCTACGGCCCCTACCTCAAGCATGACGGCCGCTACGCGAAACTCGCCGGCATCGACGAGGTCTTCGAGATCGGCATGAACGCGGCGGTGGCGAAGCTCGCCGAGGCGCGCGGCGGCCCGCGCCCGCGCGCCGAACCCCTGAAGGCGCTCGGCCCCCACCCCGAGTCCGGCGCCGAGCTGAAGGTGATGGCCGGCCGCTTCGGCCCCTATGTCACCGACGGCACCACCAACGCGACCCTGCCCAGGGGCAGCGACCCCGGTAGCCTCACCCTCGACGAGGCGGCCCGGCTTCTGGCCGAGCGCGCGGCGAAAGGCCCATCCAGGGGCAAGCGCAAGGCCCCGGCCCGCAAGGCCGCGCCCAAGGCCGGCGAAAAGCCCGCGAAGAAGGCGGCGAAGAAACCCGCCGCAGGCCGGGAGGCGCGCGCTTGAGCCTGCCGGATCGCGACGCGATCCTCGCCTTCATCCGGCAGACCCCCGGCGCGGTCGGCAAGCGCGAGATCGCCCGCGCCTTCGGCCTGCGCGGCGCCGAGCGCGAGGCGCTGAAGGCCCTGCTCGAAGAGATGGAAGCCGATGGCCTGCTCGCCGCCGGACCGGGGCGCACCTTCCACCGGGCCGGCGGCCTGCCGCGCGTCGCCGTCCTCACCGTCACCTCGGCCGAGGGCGCACGGCTCGTCGCCATGCCCGAGCAATGGGCCGGCGACGGCGCCCCCCCACGCGTGCTCGTCGCCGCCGGCAAGGCGCGCGGGGGCCGCGCCGCCGGCCGGCGCGAGCGCTTCGAGGCCGGGGACCGGATCCTGGCCCGGATCGAGGGCGAGCCGCCGAAATTCCTCGGCACCGTCATCAAGCGCCTGGCGCGCGGCCACGCCCGCCTCCTCGGCGTCGTCCGCCGCGACGAGCGCGGCAGCCTCGTCCTGGCCCCGACCGACCGGCGCGAGCGCCGCGTCTGGCCGCTCCACCATTCGTCCGAGGCCCACCCGGGCGAGCTGGTCCGCGCCGAGCTCAAGGGCTCGGGCGCGGGGGGCGGCGGCCACCCCCCCGCAGCGGCTGAAAGGCCGAAGGAGGGGGGGGAGCTTTCGGTCCTCCCGACCA
>JBKBUL010000088.1:0-5091 GCA_046290045.1 Sphingomonadaceae bacterium | reverse complement strand
CCCCATCTAGTCCTGCGGCTCGTCCGGCGCCAGTGCGGCGTCGCCGCCATCCGCCTCGCCCGTCTCCGGCCCCGCCTCCGGGGCCGCCGCTTCGCCCGGCGGCAGCGGCTCCAGAAGCCCCGCCGCCTTCAGCTCCGCCAGTCCCGGCAGATCCCGCCGGCTTTCCAGCCCGAAATGCGCGAGGAACAGCGGCGTGGTCGCATATTGCATCGGCCGGCCGACCGTTTCGCGCCGGCCGGCCGGCCGGATGAACTCGGCCTCCATCAGCGCATCGAGCGTGCCGCGCGCCGTCTGCGTGCCGCGGATCTCCTCGATCTCGGCGCGCGTCACCGGCTCGTGATAGGCGATGATCGCCAGCGTCTCCAGCGCGGCCCGACCCAGTTTGCGCGGCACCTCGCGCGCCCGCGCCAGCACATGGGCGCAGTCCGGCGCGGTCTGGAACAGCCAGCGCCCCCCGCGCTCGACGAGGTTCACCCCGCGCGGGCCATATTCCGCCGCCAGCCGCTCCAGCGCCGCCCCCAGGTCGCCCTCGCCGGCATAGGCGCGGATGTCGGCCGGCGCGAGCGGCTCGGTCGCCGCGAACAGCACCGCCTCAACCCGCCGCCAATAGGCCTCGGCCGCGTCGGCCTCAGTCGACATCCTCGACCTCGGCCTTCTCGCCGGTCACCCGCTGGCTGAGCGCGGCCGCCATGAAGGGGTCGAGCGCGCCGTCCAGCACGTCCTGCGGCGAGGTGCTCGTCACCCCGGTCCTCAGGTCCTTCACCAGCTGGTAGGGCTGCAGCACATAGGATCGGATCTGGTGCCCCCAGCCGATGTCGGTCTTCTGGGCGTTCTCGGCCTGGGCTTCCGCCTCGCGCTTCTGCAGCTCCGCCTCGTAGAGGCGGGCGCGAAGCATGTTGAAGGCGGTCGCCCGGTTCTTGTGCTGCGAACGCTCGGTCTGGCACGCCACCACGATCCCGGTGGGCAAATGGGTGATGCGCACGGCCGAATCGGTCGTGTTCACATGCTGCCCGCCCGCGCCCGAGGAGCGGTAGGTGTCGATCCTGAGGTCCTTGTCGTTGATCTCGATCTCGATCGAGTCGTCGATCTCGGGATAGACCCAGACGGAGGCGAAGCTCGTGTGCCGCCGGGCCGAGCTGTCATAGGGACTGATCCGAACCAGCCGGTGCACGCCCGACTCGGTCTTGGCCCAGCCATAGGCGCCCTCGCCCTTCAGCAGGATCGTGGCCGACTTGATCCCCGCCTGCTCGCCGGCGTTGTGGTCGATCAGCTCCACCTTGAAGCCGCGCCGCTCGCCCCAGCGCATGTACATGCGCTGCAGCATCTCGGCCCAGTCCTGGCTTTCGGTGCCGCCCGCGCCCGAGTTGATCTCGATATAGGCGTTGAGCGCGTCCGCCTCGCCCGACAGCAGCGCCTCCACCTTGTCGCGCTCGGCCCGCTCGGCAAGCTCGCCCAGCGCCGCGACTCCTTCCTCGGCCAGCGCCTCGTCACCCTCGGCTTCGGCCAGCTCGATCAGCTCCACGGTGGACGCGAGCTCGGATTCGATCGAGCGCGTCGCGGTGATCGCCGCATCGAGCTTGCGCCGCTCGCGCATCAGCGCTTGCGCGGCCTTCGGGTCGTTCCACAGCGCCGGGTCCTCGGCGCGGTGGTTCAGCTCGTCGAGCCGCCGGAGCGCCCGATCCCAGTCAAAGAAACCTCCTCAGCAGGGCAAGCGCCTGCTCGATCTTGTCGACATGATGCTGGGCTTCGGCACGCATGGCGGCGGCTTTAGGGGCCCAAGGGGCACTGGGGCAAGGGGGTGGGACACCGGCCCGGCCTTCAGATCGGCAGAGCGCGCCCGTATCGCCTCCCGGAAGCCGTCCGGGTTCCGGCGTCTCATGTCTCGACGGCGACTTCAGACGTCGGTCCGGCTCAGGCCCTCTGCGCCGGGAAGGCCCGCGCAGCGGGACTGCCCGGGCGGCCGGCCGCTTCGCCGCGTCTGCGAGCCTTCGGCCGATTGCCTTTGCAATTGGCCTCCAGGTCGCAGCCGGCTTCGCTCAGTAAATCCCCCCCTGCTGGCGCAGGAACTCCGCGTCCGATCGCACCCGCTCGCGCGGCCCCGCCGGTCCTGAGGGCTGCAGGTCCTCGGCCGTGCGCCAGATGCGCCGCGGCTCGCTGTCCGCCTTGAAGGCTTCCCAGATGATCGGCGCCCTTGGGTCGAACGGCGGCCAGGCGCCATAGACGCGCTGGCCCGATCGCCGGTCGATCCTGACCATCCTGACCCCGGCCGGCGCCACGAACGGGTCGGGCGGCTGCGGGTTGTTCCGGAACGCCTCCTCGTAGAAGGCCTTCCAGATCGGCGCCGCGAAGGTCCCGCCCTGAAGCCCGCCCATGTTCCGGGGCTTGTCAAAGCCGATGTAGAGCCCGGCCACGAAATGCGGCGTCCCGCCCACGAACCACACGTCCTTGGGCCCCGTGGTCGTCCCCGTCTTGCCGGCGATCGGCACCCCCAGAG
Organism: Sphingomonadaceae bacterium; assembly: GCA_046290045.1. Taxonomy (GTDB): domain Bacteria; phylum Pseudomonadota; class Alphaproteobacteria; order Sphingomonadales; family Sphingomonadaceae; genus Sandaracinobacteroides. Next base: position 2,597 of record JBKBUL010000088.1, on the reverse strand, counting down.
ACCTGAGGACCGTCGCCGTGCCGCGCTGGATCACGCCCTCCATCATGTGCGTCACCTGGAAGGCGGTGCGCGCGTCCATCACCTGCCGGCGCGTGTCGGCCGGGCGCGGCATCGGCTGGCCCTGCCACTCGGGCGCGTTGCAGCCGTCGCAGGCGCGGCCGTCGGCGCGGAACAGCACCCTGCCGTTCCGGTCCTGCACCAGGTCGAACAGGATGGGCTGCACGTCCTTGCCGTTGTTCAGCAGGATGGAATAGGCGTTCACGAGCCGCATCGGCGTCGTCTCGCCCGCGCCCAGCGCAATCGCCAGCACCGGCTGATAGTCCCCGATGCCAAGGTCCTTCGCCAGCTTCACCACATTGTCCATGCCGCTGTTGTAGGCGATGCGGATGGTCATCAGGTTGCGCGACTGTTCAAGGCCATAGCGCATCGTCTGCGCGCCGGCCGAGCCGCCGCCGAAGTTGCGGAAGCATTTGGTGCCCAGCGCGCGCGACTGGAACACGCAGTAGGAGCCATCCGACACGATCGAGGCCGGCGTCATCCCATTGTCGAGCCCGGCGGCATAGACGAAGGGCTTGAACGCCGAGCCCGGCTGGCGCTGCGCCTGCGTCGCCCGGTTGAAGCTCGACCCGCGCACGTCGAACCCGCCCACCATGGCGAGCACCCGGCCCGTCTGCGGCTCCTGCACCACGAGCGCGCCCGACACCTCGGGAATCTGGCGTAGCGCATAGCGATCGCCCGCAATCGGCGCCACAGGGATCACGTCGCCGGCCTTCAGGATCTGGTGCGCCGGCACCCCCTGGCGCGCCCGCGTCGCGTCGCCGGCCGCCATCCGCCCTTCGCTCCCATCCTCGAAGCCCAGCCGGAACCCGTCGCCCGCGCGCCCCAGCACCACGGCGAGTCGCCACTCGGGCATGCCCACCCCCACGGGCACGGCGCGAAGCCGCGCCTCCCAGCCGTCCCCCAGCTCGATCGTCGCCGCCGGGCCGCGCCAGCCGCGCGCCGCGTCATAGCGCAGCAGCCCCTGCCTGAGCGCCTTCTCGGCCGCTGCCTGGATCACGGGGTCGATGGTGGTCCTGACCCACAGTCCCCCCGAATAGACGCTGTTCGGCCCGTCGGCGGCATCCTCGCCAAACCGCTCGATCAGCTGCCGGCGCACCTCCTCCACGAAATAGCCGCCCACCTCGGCCTGGCGCGCGGCGATCCCCTGCCGCGCCCACACGATCGGCTGCGCCTGCAGCGCGCGTGACTGTTCGGCCGTGATGTGCCCGGCCTTCGCCATCTCGCCCAGCACATAGTTGCGCCGCACCAGCGCCCGCTCGTAGTTCGCGTCCGGGTTGAAGGCAGACGGCGCCTTGGGAAGCCCCGCGATCAGTGCCGCTTCCAGGATGTCGAGCTCGGCCGCCGGCTTGCCGAACCAGGCCTGGGCGGCCGCCTCCACGCCATAGGCGTTTCGCCCCAGGAAGATCTCGTTCAGATAGAGTTCCAGGATCTGCTGCTTGGTGAACTGCCGCTCGATCCGCATGGCAAGGATCGCCTCGCGCAGCTTGCGCGCGATGGTCACCTCGTTCGAGAGAAGCAGGTTCTTCGCCAGCTGCTGGGTGATGGTGGACGCCCCCACCGGCCGCCGGTCGCTCCCCAGGTTCTGGAGGTTGGTGATCACCGCCTTGGCGATCCCGGCGAAATCGAGGCCCTGGTGCTCGTAGAAGCTCTTGTCCTCGGCCGCGAGGAAGGCCTGGATGACGAGCGGCGGAATCTCCTCATAGGGCAGGTAGATGCGCCGCTCGCGAACGAAGCTGTGGAAGGGCGTGCCGTCGCTTGCCCTCAGCGTCGCCGGCAGCGGGGACTGGTAATCGGCGAGCGCCGCGGCATCCGGCAGGCCGCGGCCGATGATCGTATAGCCGGTCACCAGCGCCGCACCGCCCAGCAGCAGCACGGCTGCCGAGGTCCACTTGAGCCAGCGCGGCACCCGCCCCGCGCGGCGCTTCAACCGGCTCGCAAGGCTCGGCCGCGCGGCCTCTGACTCGGGCGGGATCGCATCCATTCCCGCCCCTTTAGCGCCGCCCGCGCGGCCGCAACAGGGGTGTGGCCCCTGCCAAAGCCCGGTTTGCCCGGCCCCAAGAATTGCCTCGTCGCCTCGCCGCGCCGGCCGGCGCATGGGGGCCTCATGGAACAGACTGGCGACATCTGGCTCGTCGGCGCCGGCCCCGGCGATCCCGAGCTTCTCACCCGCAAGGCCGCGCGCCTCCTCGCCGAGGCCGACGTGATCGTCCACGATGGGCTCGTCACCGGCGCCATCCTCGATCTCGCGCCCGAGGCCACGCCCCGCATCCCGGTCGAGAAGCGGCGGGACCGTCACAGCGTCCCCCAGCCCGAGATCAACGCGCTCCTCGTCCGCCTCGCCCGCGAAGGAAAGCGCGTCGTTCGCCTGAAGGGCGGCGACCCCTTCGTCTTCGGCCGCGGCGGGGAGGAGCTGGAGGCGGCGCGCGCGGCCGGAATCCCCTGCCATGTCGTCCCCGGCGTGTCGGCTGCGCTCGGCTGCGCCGCCGAGGCGGGCCTGCCGCTCACCCATCGCGCGCTGTCGAGCGCGGTCAGCTTCG
>JBKBUL010000087.1:0-5128 GCA_046290045.1 Sphingomonadaceae bacterium | reverse complement strand
CCGCCCAGGGCGCGCCGATCGCCCCGGTTCTACCGGCGCCGGGCGGGGTGCCGATCGCCAACTGAAGCGGCCCTGCCGGGGCGCGCCGCCGGCCGCATCCCGCCAGAAAAAGCCCGCCCGCCCGGGTGACAGGCGCGCGCCACTTGGCTAGTCGCCGACTCCCATGGCGCGGTTCATCTTCATCACCGGCGGCGTGGTGTCATCGCTCGGCAAGGGTCTCATGGCAGCCGCGCTTGGCGCGCTGCTGCAGGCGCGCGGCTACCGCGTGCGGATCCGCAAGTTCGACCCCTATCTCAACGTCGATCCGGGCACGATGAGCCCCTACCAGCATGGCGAGGTCTATGTAACGGACGACGGGGCCGAGACCGATCTCGACCTCGGCCATTACGAGCGCTTCACAGGCGTCGCGTCGCGCCGGTCGGACAACATCACCTCGGGCCGCATCTACCAGACGATCATCACCCGCGAGCGCCGCGGTGACTATCTCGGCGCCACCGTCCAGGTGATCCCGCACGTGACGGACGCCATCAAGGCCTTCGCCACGGCCGACACCGACGATGTGGACTTCGTGCTGTGCGAGATCGGCGGCACCGTTGGCGACATCGAATCGCTCCCCTTCATCGAGGCGATCCGCCAGCTCCGGAACGAGCTGGGGCGCGGCATGTCCGTCTCGATCCACGTGACGCTGGTGCCCTACATCTCGGCTGCCGGCGAGCTGAAGACCAAGCCGACCCAGCATTCGGTCCGGGAGCTGGCGTCGCTTGGCGTCCAGCCCGACGTGCTCGTCTGCCGCACCGAGCATCCCCTGCCCGAGGGCGAGCGGGCGAAGATCGCGCTCTTCTGCAACGTGCCGAAGGAGGCGGTCATCCCGGCGCTCGATGCGCCTTCCATCTATGCCGTGCCGCTCCTCTACCATGCCGAGGGGCTGGACGCGCAGGTGATCCACGCCTTCGGCCTGCCGCCGGGGCGCGAGCCTGATCTTTCGCGCTGGACCGACATCGTCGATCGGCTGCAGAACCCGGAAGGCGAGGTGACGGTCGGCGTGGTCGGCAAATATGTCGGCCTGCCGGATGCCTACAAGTCCCTGAACGAGGCGCTGGTGCACGGGGGCATCGCCAACCGCGTCAGGGTGAATGTCCGCTGGATCGACGCCGAGCTGTTCGAGGCGCCGGATGCCGACATCGCCGCCCGGCTCGAGCCGCTCCACGCCATCCTCGTGCCCGGCGCCTTCGGCGAGCGCGGCGCGGAGGGTAAGATCGCCGCCATCCGCTTCGCGCGAGAGCGGCGCGTCCCCTATTTCGGGATTTGCTTCGGCATGCAGATGGCCTGTGTGGAGGCCGCGCGGAACCTCGCCGGGATCCCGAACGCCTCCTCGACCGAGTTCGGCCCCACGCCCGAGCCGGTGGTCGGCATGATCACCGAATGGATGTCGGCCGAGGGCCTGCAGCAGCGCGAGGCCGGCGGCGACCTGGGCGGCACCATGCGGCTCGGCGCCTATCCGGCGCTGCTGTCGGGCAACAGCCACGCCGCCAGCATCTACGGCCGGACCGAGATTTCGGAACGGCACCGCCACCGCTACGAGGTGAACACCGCCTATCGCGAGCGGCTGGAGGATGTGGGCCTCGCCTTTACCGGCCTCTCGCCCGACGGTCGGCTGCCCGAGATCGTCGAGCGGCCCGACCATCCCTGGTTCGTGGGCGTTCAGTTCCACCCGGAGCTGAAGTCGAAGCCGTTCGAGCCGCACCCGCTGTTCGCCAGCTTCATCGAGGCGGCCGTCCGCCAGTCGCGACTGGTCTGAGGCTCGCCCTTCACGAAAAGGGGGGGCCGCCCGATGGGCGACCCCCGCTCCGCCCGACTGGGCCCGAAAGGGCCATCAGGGCAAGTCCCCTTTGTGCGCGGACAACGGCTGCTGACCTTGCCGTCCGCCCATGTCGCTCGGCTGCGCGATCCGCGCGGCCGGTCCCGAACCCTGGCCAGACTCGCCGGCGCAGAGCCTCTTCCTACGGGAGCGCCGACAGACTGTCATCAAAGTGGAACATGGCCGATGTGATTCCCGCGCGCCTTGTTGCCCCCCGGCCACAGCTTGGCTAAGCCGCCCCTGGCCCTGCGGCCATCGAAGCCCTTCAGCATCCCTTCATCCACCCTCCTGCCATCAGGCCCCGTCATCCATGCTGCTGTCCCGCTACCTGCTTCCCGTCTCGAGGGAGACTCCGGCCGGCGCCGAGATCGTCTCGCACCAGCTGATGCTGCGCGCCGGCCTCGTCCGCCAGACCTCGGCCGGAATCTATGCCTGGCTGCCGCTTGGCCTTCGGGTGCTCGACCGCATCGCGCGGATCGTCCGCCGCGAGCAGGATCGCGCCGGCGCGCTCGAGATGCTGATGCCGACCATCCAGTCGGCCGAGCTGTGGCGGCAGAGCGGCCGCTACGAGGCCTATGGCCCCGAGATGCTTCGCTTCCCCGACCGGCATGGCCGGGAAATGCTCTACGGCCCCACCAACGAGGAGATGGTGACGGCCATCTTCCGCGACTGCGTCCGCAGTTACCGCGACCTGCCGCGCACCCTCTACCACATCCAGTGGAAGTTCCGCGACGAGGTGCGCCCGCGTTTCGGGGTGATGCGCGGGCGCGAGTTCCTGATGAAGGACGCCTACAGCTTCGATCTCGACGAGGCTGGCGGCCGCGCCAGCTACGACGCGCAGTTCACAGCCTATCTGCGCACCTTCGCAGCCCTTGGCCTCAAGGCCGTGCCGGTGCGCGCCCCGACCGGGCCGATCGGCGGCGATCTTTCCCACGAGTTCCACATCCTTGCCGACACGGGCGAAAGCGAGATCTTCTACGATTCGGCGCTCGAGGCGGTCGATCTCGCCGACCCGGACGCGCCCGCCACGCTGCGCAGCCTCTACGCGATGGAGGCCGAGGAGCATGCGAAGGTGGCCGACTGCCCCGTCCCGCCCGATCGTCTCGCCCGCCGGCGCGGAATCGAGGTGGGCCACATCTTCTTCTTCGGCACCAAATATTCGGCCGCCATGGGCCTCGAGGTGCAGGGCGCCGACGGCCAGATGGTCACCCCGCTGATGGGCAGCTACGGCGTCGGCGTCTCCCGCCTCGTCGGCGCCATCATCGAGGCAAGCCATGATTCGGCCGGCATCATCTGGCCCGACAGCGTCGCCCCCTTCGATGTCGGCCTCGTCAACCTCCGCCCCGATGACGCCACGACGGCGGCCGCCGTCGCCGAGGCCGAGGCGCGGCTGGCCACCGCCGGCCTCGCCGTCCTCCACGACGATCGCGACGCGCGGCCGGGCGAGAAGTTCGCGACGATGGACCTCATCGGGCTTCCCTGGCAGCTCATCATCGGCCCCAAGGGGGCGGCCGCCGGCCTTGTCGAGCTGAAGCGCCGGGCGACGGGCGAGCGGCACGAATTGTCGCTCGATTCCGCCATGGCGAAGCTCGCGGACGGCCGCGCCTGCCCGTGAGGCCAGACGCATGATCCGAAGCTATGAGCGGATGGTCGCCGGGCGCTACCTGCTGCCCGGCAAGGGCGAGCGGTTCATCGCGCTGGTCGCGGGCATCTCGCTCGTCGCGGTTGCGCTCGGCGTCGCCGCGCTGATCGCGGTGATGAGCGTGATGAACGGTTTCCGCGCCGAGCTGTTCGACCGGATCCAGGGCCTGAACGGCCATGCCGTCGCGCAGGGCTATGGCGGCCGGCTGGAGCAGTGGCAGGCCGTCGTCGAGGCCGCGCGCGAGACGCCCGGCGTCACGGAAGCGATCCCGATGATCGAGCAGCCGCTGATGGCCTCTTCCTCGGGCCGGGTCGAGGGCGTGCTGGTGCGCGGCATGCGGGTCGAGGACATCCGCGCAACCCCGGTCATCGCCGACAATGTGACCGCCGGCTCGCTCGACCGCCTCGCCGAGGGCGAGCCGGTGGTGGCGCTCGGCGCGCGGCTGGCCGAAAATCTGGGCCTTCGCGTGGGCGATCGCGTCGCCCTCGTCTCGCCCGACGGCAATGTCACCCCCTTCGGCGCCGTGCCGCGCATCGTCTCCTACGAGGTGGGCGCGCTGTTCGAGGTCGGCGTCTATGACTATGACAAGGCCTTCGTGCTGCTGCCGCTCGGCGAGGCGCAGCGCCTCCTCGACCTGGGCGACGCCGTCGGCATGGTCGAGATCACGACCGTCAATCCCGACCGCGTGGGGGACATCCTGCGCCCGCTCGGCCAGCGGATCGGCCTGGTGGCGCTCATCACCGACTGGCGGCAGCTGAACGCCGCCCTGTTCGAGGCGCTGGTGATCGAGCAGGTTGTCATGTTCTGGGTGCTCTCGATCATCATCCTCGTCGCGGTGTTCAACATCCTCTCCTCGCTCATCATGCTGGTTCGCGCCAAGACGCGGGACATCGCCATCCTGCGCACCATGGGCGCCAGCCGCGCCGCCCTCATGCGGGTGTTCATGACGGTCGGCACCGTGATCGGCGGGCTCGGCGTGGCGCTCGGCCTCGCGCTCGGCTTCCTCGTGCTGCACTACCGGCAGGGGATCGTGGCCGGAGTCTCGCGGCTGACCGGCGCCGATCTGTGGGATCCCTCCATCCGCTACCTCGCCGAGCTGCCCTCGCGCACCGATCCAGGCGAGGTGCTGGCAACGGTCCTCATGACCCTGCTGCTCGCCTTCCTCGCCACCCTCTATCCGGCCTGGAAGGCGGCGAGCACCGACCCCGTCACCGTGCTGCGCTACGAATGAGCGCCGCGCTCGAACTTCGCGGGCTCACCCGCAGCTTCCGCCAGGGCGACACCACCATCGAGGTGCTGCGCGGTGTGGATCTGGCCCTTGCGCACGGCGAGATCGTGGCGCTTCTCGGGCCCTCGGGCTCGGGCAAGTCCACGCTGCTCCAGGCCGCCGGTCTGCTCGAAGGCGGCTTCGGCGGCGCGATCTCGATCGACGGCGTTGCCGCCGCCAGCCTTGCCGACGCGGCGCGCACCGGCCTTCGGCGCGAGAAGCTGGGCTTCGTCTACCAGTTCCACCATCTGCTGCCCGATTTCACCGCGCTGGAAAATGTCGTGCTGCCGCAGCTGGTTCGCGGCCGCGCGCGCGCCGAGGCGCTGCCGGCCGACCCCGGGCTCGGCCAGCGCCCCACCCC
>JBKBUL010000086.1:0-5462 GCA_046290045.1 Sphingomonadaceae bacterium | reverse complement strand
GCACCTGGTCCCGTCCGGTGCCCGTCAGCAGCTTCGAGGTCTGGGGGGTCGCCGTCACTTTCGAGGCGAGGCTGGCGATGACCGCGTCCATGCGCGCGGCATAGGGGCGGCCGGCCTCGGCGCGCTCCTGCGCGCGCCGGAGCTTGGCGGCCGCCACCATCTTCATCGCCTTGGTGATCTTCTGCGTCGATTTCACCGAGGCGATCCGGACCTTCAGATCCTTGAGGCTGGGCATGCGTCCGGCCTCAGGCGAAGGTGCGGGCGAAGGCGGCGATCGCTTCCTTCAGGGCCTCGCGCGTCTTGTCGGAGAGATCCTTGCTGTCGCGGATGTCCTTCAGGATCGCCGGATGGTTGGCCCGGAGCTCGGCCAGCAGGCCCGATTCGAAGCGCTGCACGGCGGCCGTCGGGATGCCGTCGAGGAAGCCGTTCACGCCCGCGAAGATGGAGGCGACCTGCTCCTCGAAGGGCAGCGGCGAGAATTGCGGCTGCTTCAGAAGCTCCGTCAGCCGCTCGCCGCGTGCCAGCAGCTTCTGCGTGGCCGCATCGAGGTCAGAGCCGAACTGGGCGAAGGCCGCCATTTCGCGATACTGGGCCAGCTCCAGCTTGATCGAGCCGGCCACCTTCTTCATCGCCTTGGTCTGTGCGGCCGAGCCGACGCGGCTGACCGACAGGCCCACGTTGATGGCCGGCCGGATGCCCTGGTAGAAGAGGGCGCTTTCCAGGAAGATCTGGCCGTCGGTGATCGAGATCACGTTCGTCGGGATATAGGCCGACACGTCGCCGCCCTGCGTCTCGATGACGGGAAGGGCCGTCAGCGACCCGGCGCCATTGTCGTCGTTCATCTTGGCCGCGCGTTCAAGCAGGCGGCTGTGCAGGTAGAAGACGTCGCCCGGATAGGCTTCGCGGCCCGGCGGGCGGCGCAGCAGCAGCGACATCTGCCGGTAGGCGACCGCCTGCTTGGAGAGGTCATCATAGACGATGACGGCGTGCATCCCGTTGTCGCGGAAGAACTCGCCCATGGTGCAGCCCGTGTAGGGCGCAAGGAACTGGAGCGGCGCCGGCTCGGAGGCCGTGGCGGCAACCACGATGGAATAATCCATCGCGCCATTCTCCTCGAGCGCGCGGACGATCTGCGCGACCGTCGAGCGCTTCTGCCCGATCGCCACATAGATGCAGTAGAGCTTCTTCGATTCGTCGTCGCCGGCGTTGACGCCCTTCTGGTTGATGAAGGTGTCGAGCGCGACAGCGGTCTTCCCCGTCTGGCGGTCGCCGATGATGAGCTCGCGCTGCCCACGGCCGACGGGAACGAGCGCGTCCAGCGCCTTCAGGCCCGTCTGCACCGGCTCGTGCACCGACTTCCGCGGGATGATGCCGGGCGCCTTCACTTCCACGCGGCGGCGCTCGGCCGCCTCGATCGGGCCCTTGCCGTCGATCGGGTTGCCCAGTGCGTCGACCACGCGGCCGAGCAGGCCCTTGCCGACCGGCACGTCGACGATGGTGCCGGTGCGCTTGACGGTGTCGCCTTCCTTCACGCCCGTGTCGGCGCCGAAGATCACGACGCCGACATTGTCGGCCTCGAGGTTCAAGGCCATGCCCTTGAGGCCGCCCGGAAACTCGACCATCTCGCCGGCCTGCACCTTGTCGAGGCCATGGACGCGGGCGATGCCGTCGCCGACCGACAGCACCTGGCCGACTTCGGAGACTTCCGCCTCGGTGCCGAAGCTCGCGATCTGGTCGCGGATGACGCGGGAGATTTCCGCGGCGCGGATATCCATCTCTTGATTAGCCTTTCATGTGTTGCGCGAGGCGCTCGAGCCTCGTGCGGATGCTGCTGTCGATCTGTTCGGAGCCGATGCGCACGACGAGCCCGCCGAGGATCGCGGGATCGACCGTCACCTCGACGGCCATCTGCCGGCCGGTTCGGGCCTTGAGCTTGGCCTCGAGGGCCTTCTTCTGCGCGGCAGTGAGCTTGTGCGCGGCCGTCACCAGCGCAGTGTCCGTGCCCTTCCAGGCGGCCAGCATCCGGTTGTAGGCGCGGATGATGGCGGGAAGCGCGGCAAGACGGCCATTGGCAGCCAGAACGCCGAGAAAGCGGGTGGACAGATCGCCGAGGCCCAGTTCGGCCGCGATGGCCGCAATCGCGCGGCCCGCTGCCTCGCGGCGGACCTGCGGGGCCTCGATCAGCGCGCGGAAGTCGGCACTTTCCCCGAGCGCCGCCTCCAGCCTGCCGAGATCGGCCGCCACCTTGTCGAGCGCCTTTTCGGTCTCGGCAAGGTCGAACAGGGCGGCGGCATAGCGGCCGGGAAGCCCGGCTGCCGCCACGGACACGCGCTTCTGGGATTCGTCCACTCGTTCCTCTTGAACCTGTTCGCCAGCCCCGGGCGGCCAGGGCCCGGAAACGGACGGGATGTGCGGGTGCGGCGAACGTCTTGGGGTTAAGGATCGCACGCGCGCGGAAACCGGGCGGCGGGAACCGCGGGGCCCCCACCGACGGCGCGGCCCTAGCATGGGGGTTGGCGACATTCAAGGCCATGACGGGATCAGCGAACGGGTCAGTTGCCGGCTGGCCGACCGACAGGCAACGCCGCATCAAACCGCGGCCTGCTGCCAGCGGTTTGTAAAGATTCCCGACGTTATCATCAGATTCGTCAGCGACCGGACGCGAGAAATCAGCGACTTGGAAACCTCGGCAGTATTGGCATGGAACTTGCATCCCTCTCCTTGCCAAGCTGGTCTTGCTTCGAAAGGGGAATCCATGCGTTCAATTCTTTCAGCCGTCATTCTCGCCTGTGCCGCCATCCCGGCGTCCGCCACCACCATCGCCTGGACCGACTGGGTCACCGAGGTTGCAGGCAAGCCCACCGGCGTGATCTCCGCTCCTGGCGGCACCATCAACGTGACCTTCACGGGCACCACCTTCTTCATGCAATATGGCTGCGGCACCGCCTTCTGGTCGCCCGGCACCTACAATGGTGCCTTCAACAAGCCGCCGGCCTGCGACATGGTCGCCCTCGGGACCGGTGGCACCCGGACCATCAGCTTCGACGTGCCGGTCAAGGATCCCTACATCGCGCTCATGAGCTGGAACGGCAACACCGCCGACTTCGGCACGCCGATCGAGATCGTCGCCAACGGCACCGGCTTCTACGGTTCGGGCACGCCGATCCTCAATGACGCCGGCACCGGCTTCTTCGGTTCGGGCGAGGTCCATGGCATCATCCGCCTGCCCGGCACCTTCACCTCGATCACCTTCACCCACACGACCGAATTCTGGCACGGCTTCACCGTCGGCGTGCTCGACCGGGCGCCCCCTCCCGGCGGGGTCGTCCCCGAGCCGGCTACCTGGGCGATGCTGATTGCCGGATTCGGCCTCGTCGGCGCTACGATGCGCCGGCGCCGCCGGGCGCTCGCGCGCGCCTGAGCACCAGCCAGACGGCGCCCTGGCCGCCCTTGCGGCCAGGGGCCTGGCGCACGGCGGCGATCCGGGAGGACAGGGCGGGCTCGCCCAGCCAGCGCGGCAGGTCGGCGCGGATCGCGCCGCGCACGGCCCGGTCGGCCATCAGGTCGGCCGGCGCCGGGCCGGGGGTGCTGCCCTTGCCGGTGATCACCAGCAGCAGCCGCTCGCCCCGGCTCTCGGCCCGGTCGATCGCGCGGATGAGAGTCTGCCGGGCCTGACTGCGGGTCAGCCCATGCAGGTCCACCAGACGGTCCGGGCGGGTTCGCCCGCTCGCCAGGCGGCGATCCCAGCTGGAATCGAGCGTTTCTGCCGCCGGGCGGTGCGTCGCGCGTTCCGAGGACGGAGGGGATTGCGCGCCAGCGCGGGGCCGGGGCGCGATGGGCGGGCTCGGCACGGGTATCGGCTGCGGCGCGGGATGGAGCGGGCGCACACCCTGCGTGACCCGCGCCCAGATCGCCTCTTCCTCGGGATCGAGACGCCGGGGCATGTCCGCTCAGGGCAGTCGGCCGGCGGCCGACCTCGGCAGCAGGACGAGCGCTTCGACCGGCGCTGCAAGGCTGCCCGCCTTTCGCGCGGCGTCGGGGCCGGGGCCGAAGAAGATGTCGAACCTGTTGGCGCCGCGGATGGCGCCGCCCGTGTCGGCGGCGATGACGAGCCGCCGGAAGGGCGCGCCCTCGACCTCGGTTTCGAGCCAGACGGGCGCGCCGAGCGGCAGCGTCTCGGGGTCGGCCGCGGCATTGGCGAGTGGCAGGAGGGGAACGCCGAGCGAGCCGACCGGGCCGTCGAGTGCCGGGTCAAGCGGCGCGAAGAAGACATAGCTCGGATTCTCGCGCATCAGCGCCGCGCCCGCTTCCCGGTCGGCCGCGAGATGGGCGCGGATCTCGGCCATGCCGGGCTTCGGGTGAAGGCCCCGCTCGCGCATCAGCCGGCCAATGGCGACATAGGGGTGGCCGTTCTGGCCGGCATAGCCGATGCGAAGCCGGCGGCCGTCCGGGAAGACGAGGCTGCCCGATCCCTGGATCTGCAGGAAGAAGAGGTCGATCGGGTCGGCCGCCCAGGCGATCTCGAGGCCGCGGCCGGCAAGGGCGCCCCCCTCGATCGCCGCCCGGTCGGGCGCGGGGACGACCCGGCTGCCGCGCACCATGCCGCGGATCGTGCCGCTCCGGTCGCCGGGAAAGGCCGACAGGTCGATGTCGACCAGTTCCGGCGGCCGGGCGAGCACGGGCGCCGCGCCGGCGCGGGGGGCCTCGAAGGCAGGCACGTCCGGCTCGTAGTAGCCGGTCGCAAGGCCGCGACCCGAACCCAGGCGCACGGGGATGAAATGGCGGGCGAAGAAGGCGGTCGGGTCGGTCGCGGTGTCGGCCAACGCGCAGGCGTTCCGCCAGTCCTCCGGTCGCGCGAGGCCGGACGGATCGGCTCGGCGAAGCAGGCGCGGACAGGCGCGGCGGAAGGCCTCGAGCGCCTCGCGATCCGCGGCAAAGTCGGCCGGCAAGGCCGCGATGCGTGCGGCGGGCCCGGGCCCGGCCCCCGCTGCTTCCACCGCAGGCGGCGGCGACGGCGCGACGGTGGGCCGCGGCGCTGCGCAGGCCGCCAGCACCAGCAGGGCGAGCAGGCCGGGCGGCGCGAACCGCCCGGGGTTCCCGATCACGCCGCCTCGTCGGTCGCGACGAGGAGCCAGGCGGGATCGGAGGAGGCGGTATGACGGCTGAACGTCCACAGATCGTGGGTCTCAACCGACTTGTTGGGATCGCCCGCAATGATCCGGCCTTCGGCATCGCGCGTGACCGTGACGATCTCGGCGTCGAAGCGGACGCTGATTTCCGCCATGGTGCCGTTCATCAGCGCGCCGACGATCTGGGCGCGGTCCACCTGAAGAAGGCGGTTGTCGATTCGCTCGCCCGAGTCGGCTCGGGCGTCGATGGCGGCCTGGAAATTGGCGAACATCTCGTCCGAGACCAGATCCCTGAGGGCTTCGGTATCGCCCTTCCAGAAGGCCTCGAGGATC
>JBKBUL010000011.1:0-40765 GCA_046290045.1 Sphingomonadaceae bacterium | reverse complement strand
CCTACTGGGACTATCAGGCCGGCGCCTGGGCGAAGAACTGGGGCCTCCGGATCGACCATCTCCTCCTCTCACCGGCCGCAGCCGACCGGCTGGTGGATGCCGGCGCCGACCGGGAGGTGCGCGGCGCCGAGCGGGCCAGCGACCATGTGCCTGCCTGGATCGAGCTCGATCCGGCCTGACCGGATCCCGCCCCGGGATGCTCATGAAACGGGATGCCCATGAAGAAGCGCCCGCCTCGGGGTCGGTCGAGGCGGGCGCTTCCCGGAAGGTCGGTGACGGTGGCGCCCGCAGGGTCGGAAATCAGGTGCCACCGTCACCACGGGACAACCAGGGGAGGGCCTGGAGGTACCGTTTCTCTTCTGCAGCTCCGGACCGGTCCGTCGCGGGTTCTGCAATGCGCTCCTTATTGGCGAGCCGGACGCGCCCGCCAATCTACGAGGATTGATATGTGAACGGCTGATATCGTCCCGATCGCAGATATCAAGCCGAAGCTGTTCAGAACAAACCGGATTCCCGCAGGCTCACATGTCCGCTCCGGGCAATGACGATATGATCGGCGAGGTCGACATCGATCGTTTCGAGCGCCTGCGCGACTCGTTTCGTCAACATGATGTCGCCCTGTGAAGGGGTGGGATCGCCCGACGGATGATTGTGCACCAGAATGATCGCAGCCGCTCCAAGCTCCAGCGCCCGGCGCGCGATCTCCCGCGGATAGACGGCGGCGGCGCGGACCGTCCCAGTTGCCAGCATCTCGATCCGGTCCAGCTGCCGGCGCGCGTCGAGATAGGCCACCCGCACCTGTTCGACCGGCAGATGCGCCATCGCGCCGTGCAGCATGTCGACCAGCACGGTCGGCGGATCGATCCGGACCCGCTCGCGCGGATCGCGCTCGAGCACGGCGCCGAGGGTTTCGCGGATCAGCGACAGCAGCGCGATGCCGTTGGAGTCCGCACCAAGCTGGCGAAGCCGCTCATCGCTGGTCGCCAGCACCGAGCCAAGCGATCCCCGCTCGTCGATCAGCCGGTCCGCAAGCCGCGGCGTGCTCTGACCCAGCGCCAGAAGGCGCATCAGCAACCACCGGTCGCGCGGGGCATCCGCGCCGACCGACCGCAGGCCGGTGCCATGCGGCAAGGCAACGGCCTGGCCCGCCTTCATGCGAGGTCTCCCCGATCGCGGCGGCCGTGAACCTCAATCCAAGCGCCTATCGCAAGCGCGGCCAGGACAGCATAGGACCAGATCAAGAGCGTCTCGAAGTAGGCGCCAGGGCTCAGGTGCGGCAGCCGGATGGCTGCCAGGTGAACGAACAGGGCGCCAAGCTGGAGGCCTGCTGCCCACATCGGCCAGAAGCGAGTGGACTTCAGCGCAATCCAGCCCAAGCCGAAGAAGAGGCAAGAATCGACGATAAGCACGCCCACTTCAGGAGACGTATAGCCAGATCCCTCCATGATTGGCGTCATCACGGCAGCCACCACAATGAGGATGGCGGCCAGGCGCTCGTCCCGGCCGCCAATGCTCAACGCAAGACCAATGGCCCCGAACATGAACGTCAGAAATGCCAGCTGATGGATGGTCATGCCGAGCCTTTCCGACCAATCGTGGTAGCGAGCGTGCCAACTGCTGACATCGACTTGCGTTTCTACGTCAGGCGGCGGTTGTATCCACAACGCGAAGCTGTGGCGTGTAGGGCGGCTTTTCGCCAAGGCCCCCAAAGTTGACCGGGCCCAGGCCGATCTGGCCATGCACCTCGGCGAGCGCATTATGGGCCTCGACCATCGCCCGCCGGGCCTCGGTCAGCCGGGCGAGCGCTTCCATGGCGCGGTCGAGCGCCTGCTGGCCCACCACGGCCGACAGGCGCGCGTTCATGCGGGCGACCGGCATGAAGCCGACGAATCCGGCAGTCGTGGTCAGGGCTTCATCGATGGCGCGCTCGGTGGCGTGCAGCTGGGCGGCGACGGTGGCGGCGACTTCCTTGCGGTGCCTCGGCATGGCGGATCTCCTTCTGCCCGCGACACGGTCGCGGCAGTTGATGGGTTGTCTGGACGTGGTCCGGGTTCAGGAACGGAGGAGCGTCAGGGCCTCGATGCCCGACAGCATCACTCCGAAGGCCAGCATCGCGATGATCATGACGATCAGGATGCCGAAGATGCGCTGGGTCGGGGTCAGGTCATTGGCGCCTCCCCACAACCGGAGCGTGAGGGGACGCGAAGCACCGGCCGGTGCCGGCTGGTCGAAGCCGCCAGCGCCGAAGGGCGAAAGCGCCCAAGCGCCGCCATCGGCGAGTTCGGGAACCGGCGGCCGGACCGGAACATGGGCCCGACCCGCGTGCGAGACAACGCGCGCCGGAGCCGTGTCCGGTTCGGGCGAGGGCAGCGAGTCGTCGGGCCGGTAACCATGTTTTACACTGTCATCGGCCGGGTCGGCCAGCACAACGCGCGGCGATTGATATGCGAATGGCTGATAGGCCTGCGCCTGCATGGCCGTGCGGTAGATGATGGCGGCCTCCCGGCGGCTTGTCACGCCGAGCACCTGGATGGCACCGCGCAGGCGCGCATCGACCGTGTGGCGCGAGATGCCGAGCTGCCGGGCAATCTCCTTCGATGTGGCATGATCGTCGACCAGATCGAGACAGGCGCGCTGACCGGCCGTCAGGCGCGCCACGCGGGCGGCCAGATCGACATCGGACTCGCGACGATCACTCACCGGGCACCTCCTGACCGCTCGACGACAGGTGACGAGAACACGCAGCCTCAGCCCGACAGGCTGAAAGACAGTCAGCGGAGAAATAACATTAACGCGTCGCCTTCGCCACCCGCGCCGATCCCGAATCGGCGGGAATCAGCCCAGATCGCGCCGATAAATTCGGTAGGTCTTGCGAATCCGGGCGCCGATCGCCTCCGCGATCGAGACCATCGGGCCATTGTCCTCCAGAATCCAGCCGATCTCGGCCATCCGCGCACCGTGATTCGCGACCGCGTCACGGCGGATGTGCTCGATCATCATGAAGGCCAGGAGCGAGGCCGTGCGCGTGCCATGCAGGCCGGGCCTCACCCCCATCAGCGGCACCCGGAACCAGTCAACCTGCGGGTTCCTCAGGCGCCAGAGCAGCTTCGCCCAGCCGAAGGGGAACAGCCGGCCGTCGAGATCGCGGGTCAGTTCGTTGACATCGGGAAGCGAGATCATGAAGGCCTGCGGCACGCCATCATATTCGGCGATCCGCACCTGGTTCGCGAGGACGATGGGCTTCAGCTTCCTGCCGACATGCGCGACTTCGGCATCGGTCAGCGGCACGAACCCCCAGTTTCCGGCCCAGGCCTCGTTCAGGATCTCGAGGATCAGCGCGGCCTCGCGATCGAAGTGCGCGAGATCGACGGGACGGATCCGGATTCGCGGGTTGCGCTCGCCGGCGGCGACGATGCGGTTGACGATCTCGGGAAATCCGTGCGCGACCGGCACCTCCCAGGCGTGTAGGTCCTTCACGCCCGAATAGCCCGCCGCCTCGATGAAGCGCGCGTAGCAGGGGCGATGGTGCCCCATCATCACCGTCGGCGGCGTGCCGAAGCCCGAGACCAGCAGCCCCGGTTCGTCCCAGATGGAAAGGCTCATCGGCCCCTCCGCCCGCGTCATGCCCTCGGCCTTCAGCCAGGCTTCGGCTGCCGCGATGAGCGCCGCGGCCACCTCGGGATCGTCCTCGCACTCGAGGAAGCCCCATTGCCCCAGCCCCGGCTCGCGGGCCTGGACGAGGTCGCAGACCTGTGCCGAGATTCGGCCGACAACCCGACCGTCGCGTCGTGCAAGAAAGAAGGCGGCCCGGCCATGAAGGAACCAGGGGTTCGTCCTGGCGCCGCCGATTAGCGCTAGGACCTCGGACTTGAGCGGCGGAACCCAGGCTGGATCGTCGGCATAGAGCCGCCAGACGAGATCGACGAAGGCCCGCCGATCGGCCTTCGAGCCGACCGGCGTCACGGCGAGGGTCACGTCAGGCGGCGTCGGCCGACGAAGGCGCCGGGCTGTTCTCGTTGGCGGCCCCCCGCCGGCGCGGGTGGCCGGTTGCGACCCCGCCCGACATCCGCGCGACCCAGGGCCAGACCTTCGCCACCTCGTCGGTATAGCCGAGGTTGAACACGGTCGGCGACTTGGCCGGCCGCTCCTCGCGTTCGTAGAAGGTGCCGAACAGCCGGTCCGGCCAGAAGCTGGTGATGCCGAAATTGCCCGTCTCGTCGTGGAAATGATGCGCCATGTGGCGCTTCTTCATTTCGGCGAGCCAGGGGTGCCTCGGCTTGTAGGACAGGTGCTGGATGCAGTGGGCGAATTCGTAGAAACAGGTCGTCAGCAGCCCGGCCGCGAATGCCACTGCCGCCCCGCCGGGCCCTCCGATCAGCCAGCCGACCGGAATGGTCGCGACCGCAATGGTCGGCAACGTCGTGTAGAGCGCGCCGAACAGCACTTCCAGATGGTTGGGATCCTGGTGATGGTCATAGTGGATGCGCTTCCAGGTGCGCGCCGTCAGCGGCGACTTCCACATCCAGGTGCCGTGCAGCACGAAGCGATGCAGCAGGTACCACACCAGCGGATAGACGAGGACGGCGAACAGGGCGGCCGCTGCGCCGGCCAGCAGCGTCGGCGGAGACCAGAAGGCCACCGCGATGCTGATGGCGGCCAGCAGCAGATAGGCCTGGATCGCATAGTATTGGAAATAGGCGACAACCAGCTCCCGGAAGGTCATCCGGTCGAGATAGTGGTTGCGGCTCCAGATGCCGGGGCGCCTTTCGTGGCTGACCAACACGCGTCACTCCATGATCCTGCTCGGGCCTCGCCCGTCGAGCGTCGCAGCTAGGCGCCCAATGCGGCAGATTTTGGACGCGAGCGCGGCGGGGCCGGGCCTGCGCCAACCTGCCGCCCCTCATTCCTCGGTGCGAACCAGCACGCTTTCGCCCACCAGCAGGAACAGCAGGAAGGGCGCCCAGGCCGCCGCCCAGGGCGGATAGGTGCCGAAATCGGCCATGGCCATGGCGAAATTATCGGCCACGAAGAAGGCAAAGCCCAGCGCAAGGCCTATGACGGCGCGGATGAACAGCTTGCCCGACCGGGCGAGCCCGAAGGCGGCGACCGCACCCAGCAACGGCATCAGCGCCGCCGACAGCGGGCCGGAGATCTTGTGGTTAAGCTTGGCGACCAGCTGGTCCGTCGGCTTGCCGGCTTCCCGCAGGTTGCCGATTGCCGGCCACAGTTCGCGGAAGGAGAGATGGTCGGGATTGACCCCCTGGGTGGTGAACTGCCTGGGCTGCGCGGTCGAGATCATCAGCAACCGGTCGCTCATGGTCTGCCGGCCAGAGGCCACATCGAACCGGCGCGCATCGATCAGCACCCAGCCGCGCGGGTCGGGCACTGCCTCGGCGCCGCGAACGATCTCGACGAGCTGGTCGGCCTCGCGGTCATAGACGGTGACATCGAAGAGCCGTGTTCCGGCGCCCTCCCCCGTGGCCCGCGCGGCATGCCACAGGTCGTCGCCGGCACGCACCCACACTTCGCCGCGCTGCCGTTCGCCGGGCGGGATCGGCCGGTATTCGGCAGCCTTCCAGCGGTCATATTCGGCATTGGCACGCACCAGGAACCGCTCGTTGAAGGCGAAATTGAGAGCCGCGATGAGGAGTCCCGACAGGATGAGCGGTGCCAGGATCTGGTGGGCGCTGATCCCGCTCGCCTTGAAGATGGTGATCTCGCTGTTCTGGTTCAGCGTCATGAACGTCAGAAGTGCGGCCAGCAGCACCGAGAAGGGCAGGAACAGCGCGATGATCTGGGGCATGCGGAGGGACACATATTTCCACAGCTCGGCCTCGCCATTGCCCGGCACCGCGAGGATCCGCCCGGATTCGCCCAGCAGGTCCAGCGTCATCAGGATCAGCGCCAGCCCCGCCAGGAAGGCGAAGGTGCGGATCAGGAACATGCGCGCGGTATAGCGCGCCAGCGTCGGCGACGGGAAAAGCCGGTGCAGCATCATTCGGCCGGCTGCGGCTCGGGCAGGGGATCGCGCAGCGGCGCCGGGGCAAGGCCGATCCGCTCGGCCGGCTTGCGAAGCCGCCTGAACAGGCCCGCAAGCCTGCCGAAGGCCCGGTCGAGCCCGCCGATCGGCTGGCCGCCCGGCCGGTGCGCCAGCACATGGAACATCCAGGCCGACAGCGCCGTGAACAGGGCGAAGGGCACCCATTGCGCCAGCGTCGGATCCACCCGGCCGATCGCCCCCATCCGCTCCCCATATTCCGAGATCTTGTGGTAGGTCACCAGCATCACGACCGACAGGAACACGCCGATCGCCGAGGTCGAGCGCTTGGGCGGCACCGCCAGCGCAACCGCCAGCAGCGGCAGCACGAACATCACCACCCACTGCACGTTGCGGCGGTGGAAGGTGGCGGTGGCCCGGCGCCGGTCGTCGGCGCTCACCGCCTCGTCATGCATCATGGCCCAGAGCTCGGGGATGGTCCGCTCCAGATTCTCGCCGCCCCGGCCGCGGAAGGCCTCGATGGCCGGCAGGTTCACCGGCAGGTCGTGCTGCACGAAGTTCAGCACGCGCGGCGCGGCGGCGTGCGGCGCATCGTGCACCAGCGTCCCGTTCATCAGCCTCAGGATGATCACGTCCGGATCGTCCGTCGTCAGGAACTGGCCGCGCGCCGCCGAGACGGCGAGCGATCGGCCATCGGCTTCGGCCGAGCGGACGAACACGCCTCTCAGGTCACTGCCCTGCTCGAAGCTTTCCTCCACTCTCAGCGTCGTGCGCGGCCCGATCCGCGCGAACTCGCCAACCTTGATGCTGGCCCCCAGCGCGCCCGAGCGAAGCTCGAACCGCAGCCCCTCATAGGCATAGCGCGAATAGGGTTGGAGGAACCCGACGATCCCGAAGTTGATGAGGGCGAACAGCGCCGCCAGCAGATAGGGCACGCGCAGCATCCGGCCATAGCCGACGCCGATCGCGTTCAGCGCGTCCAGCTCGGACGACAGCGCCAGCCGGCGGAAGCCGAGCAGGATACCCAGTGTCACGCCGATCGGGATCCCGAGCGACAGATATTCCGGGATGAGGTTGCCCAGCATCCGCCACACCACCGAGACCGGCCCGCCCTCGTTCACGACGAAGTCGAACAGGTTCAGCATCTTCTCGAGCAGGAGCAGCATGGCAGCCACGACCAGCGTGCCGAGCAGCGGCACGATGATCAGGCGGAACAGGTAACGGTCGATGCGGGTGAGCAGCGCCATGGCCCGCCTGCCCTAGCAGCCGGCTGGCGCGCCGGCCAGCCGCGCCGCCGCCACGGCCCGGGCGATCCGCGCGAAGTCCTTGACCGAGAGGGTCTCGGCGCGCCGGCCGGGATCGATCCCGAGCGCCGCGAGCGCGTCGAGCGCGCCCGGAACAGCCTTAAGCGACTGGCGCAGCATCTTGCGCCGCTGCCCGAAGGCAGCCGCCGTCACCCGCGCCAGCTCGGCTCCATCGGCGTCCACCTCGGGCACGGCCGGGATCAGCTGCACGACCGCGCTGTCCACCTTCGGCGCGGGCGTGAAGGCGCGCGCCGGAAGCGTCAGGCAGATGCGGGCCCGGCAACGCCACTGGGCCAGGATCGACAGGCGCCCATAGGCCGGCGTGCCCGGCCGCGCGACGATCCGCTCGGCCACTTCCCTCTGGAACATGAGGGTCGCGGATCGCCACCAGGGCAGCCATGGCCCCGACAGCCAGCCGGTCAGCAGCGGGGTCGCGATATTGTAGGGCAGGTTCGCCGCGATATGCGCGCCCGGGCCAGCCAGTCCGGCGGCGTCGACCGAGAGCGCATCGCCCTCGATCACGGTCAGCCGGCCGCCGGCCGCCGCAGCGAGCCGTTCGAGGATGGGGATCGCCCGCCGGTCCCGCTCGACGGCAACCACCCGGGCGCCGGCCTTCAGCAGCGCGCGCGTGAGCCCCCCGGGCCCTGGCCCGACTTCATAGACTGTCTCGCCGGGCTCCAGCGGAATCTCGCGGACGATCCGGTCGAGCAGGTTGAGATCGAGCAGGAAGTTCTGCCCCAGCGCCCGCTCGGCGCTGAGCCCGGCAGCCGCGATTTCCGCGCGCAGCGGCGGAAGCCTCTCGAGCGCGTCGCTCAAGCGGGACTGAGCGCCCGCGTCCGGGCGCACTGGCCGGCCAGCTGGATGGCGGCGATCATGGCCCGCGGATTGGCCTCGCCCCGCCCGGCCAGCCCGAAGGCGGTCCCATGGTCGGGCGCCGTTCGCGTGACCGGCAGGCCCAGCGTCATGTTGACGCCAAGATCGAAATAGAGCGTTTTCAGCGGAATGAGCGCCTGGTCATGGTACATGCACAGGGCCGCGTCATAGCCCTCGCGGGCACTGGCATGGAACAGCGTGTCGGAGGCATGCGGACCCGAGACGGCGATCCCCTCGGCGCGCAACTGCTCGATGGCCGGCGCGATGATCTCCTGCTCCTCATGGCCCATGGCGCCGCCTTCGCCCGCATGCGGGTTGAGCCCCGCAACCGCAAGCCGCGGCTCGGCAATCCCGAATTCCCGCGAGAGGCCACGCACGGCGGCCCGCGCCCGCGAGACGATGAGGTCGATGGTCAGCGCCTCGGCCACGCGCGCCAGCGGCCGGTGGATCGTCACCGGCACGGTCCTGAGGTCGGGCCCCACCATCATCATCGCGACATTGCCGGCCGCCACGCCGCAGCGCTCGGCGACGAACTCGGTCTGGCCCGGGTGGGCAAAGCCGATCGCATAGAGCTGCGCCTTGGCGACCGGCCCCGTCACCAGCCCCGAGGCCGCGCCCGACCGCGCCAGCCCGACGGCCATCTCGAGGGAATCGAGCGCGCAGCGCGCGCCCGCGAGATTGGGGCTGCCCGGCTCGATCTCGCCCGGATCGTCCACCTGGAGCAGCGGCAGGCCCCGGTCGAACGCCGCGTCCGCTTCGCCCGGATGGGCGATGGCAATCACCGGCCCGTCCCACACCGCCTCGACGCTGCGGCGATCGCCGATGGCGAAGAAGGGCGGCAGCCGATGCGCGGCGCGCACCGCCCAGGCCTTGGCGATCACCTCCGGGCCGATCCCCGCCGGATCGCCAAGCGAGACGGCCAGGGGCGCGATGGGTGGCGTCGCCCCGCCGGGCGGTGCAAGGGTCGCCACGCGCGGCTCAGCGATAATCGACCACCGCGTCGCGCCGCAGGTCCCTGAGGTAGCGACGGGCGGCGCTGTTGACGCGCTGGTCGGTCAGCTGGGCATAGACCTGCTCGGGACTCGGCAGCCCGGCATTGGCAGGCGGATCGTCGCGCCCGCACAGCACGAGCACGCGAAGGCCATCCTCGGCCGAGCCGAAAGGCGGCGTCGCCGAGCCGATCTGCATCTGGCCGATGATCTCCTGCAGCGGACCCGGCAGGTCGCCGAGGCGGATCTGGTCGTTGGCGACCACCTGCGCCCCCAGTTCGCGCGCCACCTCATCCGCCCGGCCGCAGCCGCCCATCGCCCGCGTGCGCTCCTGCATGCGCGCGGCGATCTTGCGGGCCTCGGCCTCGGTGATGTCGGGGCGCAGGGGCAGGGTCAGCTGCTTCAGGCTCAGCATGGCATCCGCCGGGTCGGCCGACAACGCCTGCCGCCGGTCGACCAGCGCGATGATCGCAACCCCGCCGGGAACGGGAACCGGGTCGGAGACCTGGCCGCGCTGCAGGCGCGCCAGCACCGGCTGCAGCGCCGGCGAGAGCTGCTCGGCGCGGACCCAGCCGAGGTCGCCGCCGACGGCCGCCGTCGAGGCCTCGGAGAACTGCCGGGCATAGGCGACGAAGCTGGCGCCACTTCGCACCTGCTCGACGATCCGGCGCGCATCCGACAGCACCTGCGCCTGCAGTTCGGGCGGCGCCGACAGGAAGATCTCGCCGACGCGATACTCCTCCTGCCCCTTCGATTCCTCCAGCTTGCGGATCACCGAGGCGACCTCGTCGTCGCCGACATTGATGAACGGCTCGACCCGGCGGCGAAGCAGCCGGCTCCACGCCAGCTCGGCATGGATCTGCTGCTTGATCGAGGCCGGGCTGGAGCCGCCCTCGCGCAGCAGCTGCTCGAAGGCCGCCTCGCTGCCCCGGAAGTTCCGCGCCACGCGGGCATAGGCCTGGTCGATCTCGGACTGAGGGATGGTGACATCCCGGCGCTTGGCCTCCTGGATCTGCAGCTTCTCGTCGATCAGGTTGCGGAGCACCTGGAGCCGGAGCATCTGCTGCTCCTCGGGCGAGACGCGGCCCGAATTGGCGATCATCACCAGCGCCATCCGATGGTCGACATCGGTGTCGGTGATGATCTCCCCGTTCACGATGGCGGTGGCCTTGCGGACATTGGGATCAACCGTGCCGAAGATGGTGAGGTCAGGCAGGTTGAGCGCGGCCGCCTGCCGCTGTGACGGGGTCTGGAGCGAGGCCATCTGCTGGGCGGCGGCCGGCGCGGTCGCCAGCAGCAGGGCAAGCCCCGCCACGGGCCCGAAGCGGCGCGCCTGCCGGCGCGAAATCATCGAAGGGATCATGCCAGTCCTGGTTCCTTGAACAGGGGCTCGCTTACACGGATGTGCCCCCTTGCAACAGCATCCTTTGCCCGCGGACGGCTGAACCGCCGCTTGACCGGCCGCCCCTTGCCTCAGCCGAGGTTCCTGAGCGCGAGGGTGAAGAGGAAGGTGTTGCCCCGCCGCGCGTTCGGATTGTCGACATAGTTGCGCTTCCAGGTGAAGCCGATGTCGAAGCATTCGTCCGTGTAGCTCACGCCCAGCCGGTGGCGGATCGGCTGCCAGCCATCGTTGGCCGTCAGCGGATCCTCGGCCCGCGAGGTGAGATCGACGACCGCCGAGCCGAACACCGCCCAGTAGTTGCCGAAGGCGACGCGCGCCCCGGCCCGCACCTCCTCGTGATCGACGAGGTCCTCCAGCGCGATGTTGCGGTTGAACTTGAGATAGCCGACCGAGACGAAGGTGCGCCGGCTGCCGATGGCGATGTCGGTCTCGTTGCGGCGGATGGCGAGGCTGTCCTTGTCGAGCCTGAGGCGCTGGGTGATCTCCACCATGTTGCCCAGCCGAAGCGAGGCGCGGCCGACGATGTCCGACAGCCGGCCCGAAAGCCCCGTCCCCTCGGGCAGCAGCTCGCCCTGGTTGTCGAGGCGGTAGCTCTGGCCCAGCTGCGCGGTCGCCACCAGCCCCGGCCGCTGCCACCGCCAGTCGAGCCCGTAGGTGATCCGCGCACCTCCCTCCCACCGGTCGTAGCCGGGAAAGCGGTTGAGCGCGAAGAGGTTGGACTCCTCGAGATCGATGGCGCGCGCATCCTCGTTGGGAATGCCGCGATTGGCGGTCGTGGTGGAGGCGACGAGCTGCACCCGGGGCGAAAGGGTCTGCACGCCGCCGAACAGCGGCCCGGCAAAGGGCCACTCGATGTCGGCGGCAACCAGCGGCACGAAGCGCGCCCGCCAGCCGTCGCGACCGGCGTAGAAGGGATCGTCGGCCAGCCGGCTGTCCTGCGTCGTGTAGACATCGCCCCTGAGCAGGCCGGTCAGCGTCAGCCGGTGGCCCAGCGGCGAGAGCAGCTGCCGGTCCCAGCGGGCCGAGGCGAGCGCGCGCGCCATCGACTGGCCGTCGCGGCGGAACAGGCCGAGGCTGTTGCCCTCGATCAGCACCGAGCCGCCGAGCGGGGCCTCCGGAAGGCGCCACTTCAGATCGACGAGCGGCAGGGCAAAGGGCGTGGTCCGGCCCGGAACGCCGGGCCTCAGGTCCTGGAAGGCCCAGCCGCGCACCGCGAAATAGCGGTCCGGCTCGAACCGCTCGAGCGCATAGGTGGAGCGCAGCCTCGTATCGAGGCTCACCTGGTAGCGGCCGAGGAAATTGTCGTCGTTGGTCAGCCGGGTGGAGAAGCTCGAACGCCAGCCGCCGCCATGCTCGATACGCCCGCGCGACTCGAGATAGCCGCGAAACCGCGCCGGCGTGGAGACGATGCTGCCCTTCGCCGCGTCGAGCGCCTGGCCGCGCGCATAGGTGGCCAGCATGCCGACTTCGATCGGCCCGCCTTCGAACAGCTGGCGATAATCGACCCCGAGCAGCGGCACCGCGTCGGTGAAGACGCGCCCCGTCAGCGTCAGGTCGCGGTCGGGTGCGATCGACCAGAACCAGGGAATCCGGATCTCGCCGCCCAGTTCGCGCGAATAGCGCAGGTCGGGCGCCAGGAGCCCGGTCTGGCTGCGCTCGAAGCTGTCGGGGTGGGACAGGCGCGGCAGCGCGAGAACGGGCACGCCGAACAGTTCCAGCCGCGCGCCGGTATAGAACACCCGCCCACGCGCCGGATCGTGGACGACGCGCACCGCCTTCAGCTGCCACACGGGCTCGATGGGGCAGCCATCCGCCCCGACCACGGCGCAGGGCGAATAGACCGCGCGGTCGAGCCTTGACACCCCATCCGTTCGCACGCCGCCGCTCGCTGCGAGCCGGCTGCCGTCGCGCAGGATCAGGAGGATGTTCTCGACCGCCCCGTCGCGAAGCGATTCGGTGAGCTCGAAGCGGTCGGCAACGGCCCGAACGCCATCACCATCGTCCACCAGCACCCGCCCCTGCGCCTCGACCACGCCCGTCGCGCGATTGTAGATGACGGTATCAGCCGTCAGCGTCCGGCCGTCGCGGCGCACCACCACATTGCCGGTCGCGGTGATGATCTCCTGCCGCTCGTCGTAGGTGAGCACATCGGCCTCGAACTCGACCATCGGCTGCGGCAGCTCGGGCGCGGCCGCGGGTGGCCCGGGCTCGGCGGCGCGCGCCGGTGTCGCGAGGTCGGCCAGAAGCGCCAGCGGGGCGACGGCGGCCAGAAGGGAGGCGCAGGGGCGCATGAGCCCAGCGGCTGTAGAATCGGCAAACCCCCGGTTCAAGCGCACAGGCCGCAACCGGCTCAGAAGGGCAGCACGCGCCCTTCCTTGGTGTAGCGCAGATAGCCGAGATTGGCGCCCAGCCGCCAGCCGGCGCCCAGGCGGATCGGCACCAGCACGATGTCGCCGCGGCGATGGTAGTTGGCCGAGACTCCGCCGATCAGATAGGCCTTGCCCTCGACCGCAGGGAAGCGCCGGAACAGGTCCTCGGTGTCGTGCAGGTTGTACACGAGAACGAAGCTGCGCGAGGCGTCACCGCCCAGGTCCGGGCCCAGCGACGGCCCCGTCCAGAAGACCTCGCGCTCGCCCTCCACCTTGTGGAACAGCCGCCCGCGGCCATAGCGCAGGCCGACGACGACGGCGCCGCCGCCTTCCCGCCCGACGATATAGGCATTGGGGCGGCCCAGGTCGGCAAAGACCCGCTCGATCACCTTGGCGACATTCTCGGTCGCCTCGCCGAAGGCGCCGTCGGCAGCGGTCATGATCTCGCCGATCTCGAAGGTGGCGGCGCGCGCGTCGGAGGCGAGCGTGTCGCGCTTGGCCGGTGCGCCGGGCGCCGGTGCGGCAGGCGCGTGCGCGGCCACGGGATCTCCCTCGGGCACCGTCGGCGGCGCGTCGAGCAGCTGCTGCGCGGTGGCGGGAAGCGCGAGCGAAAGCGCCAGCAGCGCGATAAGCGTTCGACCGGTCATGCCCCTACCCTCGCGCTGCAGGCTGAATCGCCCCTGAATCGGCCCGCTCACGGGCGTTCCGCCACGACCGGGTTCGACAGCAGCGGCAGCCCGGAAATCGCGACGTCCACCACGTCGCCGGGCTTCAGCCAGCGCGGCGGCACCCGCTTCTCGCCCACGCCGCCGCAGGTGCCGGTCGCGATCACGTCACCCTCGCGCAGCTCGGTGAAGGTGGAGATGTAGCTGATCAGCGTCTCGCAATCGAACAGCATCAGCGCGATGTCGGTCGCCTGCACCGTCTCGCCATTCACCCGCGTTTCCAGCCGATGGGCGCGATAGTCCCCGAACGCCTCAGGGCTGACGAGCGCCGGCCCGATGCTGCCCGAGCGGTCGAAATTCTTGCCCGGCGTGAACTGCGCGGTGTGCCGCTGCCAGTCGCGAACCGAGCCGTCCATGAAGGCGGTCCATCCCGCGACATGCGCCAGCGCATCTGCCCGCGGAATCCGCCGGCCCGGCCGGCCGATCACCAGCGCCAGCTCGCCCTCATAATCGAGGCAGTCGGAAACCGCCGGCTTCACGATCGGCTCGCCGGCTCTCACCAGCGAGGCCGGCGTGCGCAGGAACAGCATCGGGTGCACATTCTGCTCGCCGCGGCCCATCTCGTCGCGGTGCGCCGCATAGTTGACGGCCGCGCAGAAGATCCGCGCATCGGCCCTCGGAAACCAGCTCATGCCGCCAATCCTTCCCTCGCTGCGGGTGGCACGCGCACGAGGCCACCGTCGAGCACCACCAGCGCCTCCGGCCAGCGGCCGAGCGCCGCCGGCCAGGCGGGATCGTCGAGGGCGAGCCCGCCGGCATAGGCGCCATAGGCCGGCAGCACGAGCCGGTCCCCGGCCAGCGCGAAGCAGCGGCGGCTTCGCCTGACGCCGGCGCGCAGCTGCAGCACGACCTTGGGGTGGAAATGGCCGCTGATCTCCGGCCCCGCCCGGCTCGGCAACGCCTCGTGCCGAAGCGCGACGCCCGAGATCATCATCTCCGGCTCGACCTGGCCGCCCAGTGTCGCCGCGCTGGCCCCGTCATGGTTGCCGCTGATCCAGCTCCACTCGACCGCCCGGATCATCGCGGCCAGCCGCTCGCGCGCCGCCGGCAGCAGCCGCGCGGGGCCGTCCCGGTCGTGGAAGCTGTCGCCGAGCGCCGCCACCCGGCGCGCGCCCGTCCGCTCGAGCGCGGCGGCCAGCCGGTCGAGCGTGTCGAGGCTGTCGTGCGGCGGCAGCAGCGAGCCCCGCCGGGCCAGCGACGAGCCCTTCTCGAGGTGCAGGTCGGCCACCAGCAGCAGGGATTCGGCCGGCCAGAACAGCGCGCCGCAGGGCAGCGGCCGAAGCGCGTGGCCTGCGAACGAAAGGGAAACATCGGCCATGCCATCCGCCTGCCACCGCGTGGGCCTCGGCGCAAGGGGCGGAGCGGTCAGAAGCGGCTCGTCCAGCCGATCTCGCCCTGCACCCGGAGCGGCTCGCGGCCCGGCGTGTTCGGGGCATCATATTGCAGCCGGGCGCTGGCGCGCACGTCGCCCAGCCGCGTGGGCCAGTTCACCCCGCCCTCGAAATGGGCGATCCGCTCGCGACTTCGCGAGATCCGATTGGCCGGAAAGAAGGTGTCCGATCCCACCTCGTTGAAGTTGAGATGGATATGCCGGGCCGCCATGTGCCAGCGGCGGTTCCGCGTATCGGTCAGCGCCCAGTGGAGCGTCAGCGCCCGCGTGTCGGCATCCAGCGAATGGCCGATCGGCCGGCGCCCGTAGGTCCAGCCGTCGCGATAGATGAAGCTGTTGTAGGTCGAGCCGGGGAACGGCCCGCGAACCGGCTTCAGGATGTCGATGGTGAAGCGGCCGAAGAAGGTCGCGGCCTGGGTGTCCACATATTCGATGCCCGCGTCGATCATCGCCCCGTCGCGCCCCACCGGCCCCGAGACGGAGGCGCCGATCTGCCGGGCGAACTGCTCGATGAGGATGTTGTCGGCATCCTCGGCAACCGTCGCGAAATGCAGCTTCAGCACATGGCCCGTCTCGCCGATCGGCCGGCGATAGCTCATGTCGAAGCCGGCGATCTGGTTGCCGGGCTCGTCGAAGGTGCCGGTATTGTCGAAGTCGCCGATGCCGATCAGCGCCCGGCCGATGGTCCGCCAGTCGCAGGGCCGGCCGCGGCCGCACAGCATCAGGCCACGGTTGAGGCCGATCTCGAACCAGGGTGTCGGCTGGAAGGCGAAACGCATCCCGATGATGGCCGGATTGTCGAAATCGCGCTGCTCGCGCGGGAGGCCCACGAAGGCATCGAAGGTGACCGGCCCCAGCCAGCGCAGCACCGGCGCGTCGATGCTGAACGGCTCCAGCCGCCGGAAGCCGACCTTGGCGAACGGCCTGGCCGAGGTCGAGAACAGCATCGCCCCGTCGTGCCCGGCCCCCCACCAGATGTCGAACCAGCCGCCATAGAGCGCCCAGTTGTCGCCGAGCCTGAGCGCCGCGAAGCTCGGATCGGGCGACCAGCCATTGCCGCGCTGCGTCGCCACCTGCGCGTCGGTCCCGTCGCTCTGCCAGGTGGCCCCCAGCGTGACGTGCAGCGCCCCCACATCCTGCGAGACGCTGGCGCTGACATCGCCCGGGTTGCGCGCCACCCGCTCGAAGGTGCGCACCAGCGAGGCAGTGTTGGTGGCATCCACCCTGAGCGTCACGCCCATGCGGCCCGCGGCATGGTCCGACTGCGCCTTCAGCCGCGCCACCGCGGCGGCAAGATGCGGCGGCAGCGGCCCGGCTGCCAGCGCCCGCTCGATCCCGCGGTCGATCTGCACCCAGGGCAGCGGCCAGGCGTCGATAGGGCCGACGATGTAGCCATGCGCATCGAGCAGTTCGACATCGCTTCGAAGCCGCGCGTCGCCCGGCGCCGCCCAGGGGCCGGCGATGGCGGCGCCTGCCGGAAGCAACAGCAGCAGCAAAAGCCTGGCGATGGCCCTCATCGAGCTTCCCCCCCGCCGGCCGCGGGGCGCAGCCGTTCCCGAACCGCCACGAGCAGCCGCCAGTGCCAGATGGCAAAGCCGAGCGCGGCGGCGGCCGCGATGGCAGGCAGCCCCTCGGCCCACCGCCCGGCAAGGCCGAAGCCGGCTGCCAGCCAGGCCAGCAGCCAGGGATCCGCGAACAGCAGCGCCAGCCGCCGGTCGAGGGTGCTTCGCCGCGTGAGCAGCTCGGCCGCAGCCCGCCTCCAGGCCCGGTGGCTGGCAAGCGTCGCCGCCAGCAGGAGCAGCGCGCCTGTCGCGGCAAGCCAGGCCGAAAGCCCGAGGATCGGCGCCAGCCGGGCCGCCAGGGCAAGAAGCCAGGCCGCGCCCAGCACCGCCGGTGCCCAGCCGAGCCAGGGAAGGGGTGTCGGCTCCCCCCGGGCCGCAGCCAGACGCCGGCCGAGACCCTCGAGCGGGCCCGCAAGCAGCAGCGGCACGAGGCTCCAGGCCGGCTGTCCTGCCAGCATCAGCAGCAGCGCCAGCCCCATCAGCAAGGGCGTTGCCAGCGCACCCGCGAATGGCGGCAGCCCGCGCGGCACCAGCCAGCCGGCAAGCGCCGTCTCGGCCGGGCCATGGAGCCAGCGCCCGACGAGGCCATCGGCCGGGGCGACGGTCGCGGCGAGCAGCGCGCGCTCGGCGGCTGCGACGCCAGCCGGGTCCGCCGGCAACAGCCACAGACGTTCTAGGCTCCCGTCCGGAACGACCATGGGCTGGCGCGGAAGGCCGGCCTCGATCGCGGCGCGAACCAGCGTCGGCGCCAGTGCCCACTCCCCCAGCCCGTGCGCCACCGACGCCACGAGGCCTGCCGGCAGGCGCGCGGTGCCGGCCCAGAAGCTGCCCGAATCCAGCCGTTCGGCCTCTGGCGGCACGGCTTCGCCCTGCGTCTCGGCGAAGATGGCGATCACCGGTCCGCTGCCGGCCAGCGGATCGAGGAAGGCAGGGCCGGCCAGCAGGCCGGGCGCCAGCAGCAGCAGGTCGCGCGCTTCCCCGTCCAGCTGGCGGGCAAGCGATTCGGCGCTCGCCAGCCGGACGAGGCCGGGGTCGCGGCCCAGCCGCGCGGCCACGGCTGGCGGCAGCGCCGGCGCCAGCAGCAGGATGGTGTCCGCGCCGGCGGCGCGAACCGCCGCGACCTGTCGCTCGACGAGCGACAGGCCGCCGATCGCCACCAGCCCCGGCGGGGTCTGGCCCGGGTCGCTCTCGCCGCTTGTCAGAAGGGCCAGCCACGCCATCGGCGCCCGCCCTAGCCGGCCGGGGGCCTGCGCGAAAGCCCGCCCGCGGCGGACCGAGGCACCGGCAGCCCCAACAGGGTTAACATCGGCTTACCCCCGCGCCGGCTGGCCCTCGACCGCCTGCATGCGCTAAGGCTTGCAAAAGACGGCTGTTAACCGGGGAGCCGCGTTGCCGGAGGGGGGCCAGGGGCCATGAACGAAACCACGTCCATCCGTGCCTCCTTCCTGATCGTCAGCCTGCTGTCGCTCATCTGGCTCGGCCTCGCCATCTGGGCGATGGTCTCCGAGGGAACCCAGCCCACCACGGCCTTTGGCGCGATCCAGGCCTTCGGGTTCCTGCTCGCGCCGGTCGCCGCCCTGTTCGCGCTCGCCGCCGCACTCGGCAACCGCGAGCGCCTGCCCACCCTTGCCGCGCCCGACAGCCTCGAGGACAGCGAGGCGCGGCTTGCCGGCGCCATGTCCCGGCTCGAGACGCTGAAGGCCGGCCTCTCCGAGGAGCTGGCCGTGCTCAAGGCGGCGACCGAGGCCCTCGACACCCAGTCGCAGGCCGCCCGGACGCTGGTGGCCGACATCGAAGGTGCAAGCCGGCTCGCGATGGAAGCGGGGCGTCGGCTGGAACAGGCGGTGCCGGCCGCCACCACCGCGAGCGAGGGGCTGCGCGCCACGCTGGCGTCGCTCACCGAGGAGGCCGCGCGGCAGGCCGATCGCGCCGACGCAGCGGCCGCCACGCTCGCCGAGCGTCTGTCGGCCCTGTCGGGCGAAGGCAGCGCCGCCGCCGACCGGCTGACGGCCGCGCTCGCCGCGCTCGAGGAAAAGGCCGCCGCCGGCCGCGCCCAGAGCGAGGCTGGCATGCGCGCGATCCGCGGCGAGGCGGATACGCTGTTCGAGCTGCTCGAAAACACCCTCGTCGCCCGGCGCGAGGCGCTGCAACGTCAGGGTGACGCGCTCGCCGGGCAGCTTTCCGACGCCTATCAGCGGCTCGAAACCATGGCCGCCAGCCTCGGCAAGGAACTGGTCGATCGGCTGGATGCCTTCGCTGCCCAGGCCGAGGCGATCGATTCCCGGCTGAAGGCGCAGGCTGCGACGACCGAGGCGCTGGCCGCCTCGGGCGAGCGCGCCTTCCAGCTGCTCGACGCCCGCCTGCAGCATTCCGGCGAGACCAGCCGCGCCGCGCTCGACCGGCTGGCGACGCGCGTGCAGGAAGTGGGCGCCGGCTTCGCCCAGCTGACCCAGCCCATCCGCGAGACGCAGGGGGCAGCCGTCGATCTCGAGTCCGCCGTCGCCCGCCTGCGCGAAACCACGCTGAACACTGCCGACGTGCTCGCTGACCTGCTGCCCCGGCGCGCGGTCGAGGCCTCGTCGGCCGCCGAGACGCTCGCGGCCGACATCGCCTCGCTGGTCGCCGCCCTCGACGATGCGCAGGCCAAGGCGCTCGGCCTCGCCGAGCCGATCGCCCAGAGCCGCGCCGCGATCGAGGAAGCGAGCGCGGCCTATGCCGAGCAGCGCGAGAGCCTCGAATCCGCCGGCCGTGCGCTGATCGCCGAGTTGGAGCAGGCGCGCGGCATGATCGCCGAGGTCGAGGAACAGACACGCGACACCTCGCTCCAGGCCGCAACCCGCCTCGTCGAGGCGATGGGCCGGGTGCGCGATGTCGCCACCCAGGCCACCGGAACCATGCGCGAGATGCTCGATGGCCTGCTCGCCGAAGCGCGCGAGAGCCTCGCCCACAGCGCCGACGAGACGATGCGCCGAAGCTTCGCCGAGCCGGTCGCCGCCCGCGCGCGCGAGGCCGAGGAAGCCGCCGCCGCCGCCGCCGAGCGGACGGCCGCCTCCATGGCCCAGCTGGCGTCTGCGCTGCAGCTTCTGGAGAAGCGCACGACCGACCGGCTGACCGCCATCGAGGAAGCGCAGCAGAAGGATCTGCTGGCCAGCGCCGCCCTGCTGACCGACCGCCTCGCCCAGGTCTCGACAAGCCTGTCGGCCGCGCTCGGCAAGCCGATGGACGACCGCGACTGGACGCTCTGGCGCAAGGGCGAGCGTGGCCTGTTCAGCCGGCGCGCGCTCACCCTGCTCTCGAAGCGCGAGGCGCGCGACCTCAGGGTGCTGATCGAGACCGACCGCAAGCTCGCCGAGACCGCCCGCCAATATACCGCTGCCTTCGAGGGCCTCATCGACCGGCTGCAACCCGGCCTGCCGGCGCTCGCTGCGGCGCTGCGCAATTCCGAGCATGGCCGGCTGTCCGCCGCGCTCTCGGAAGCGCTCGACAGCTAGGGCGTCAGGCTTGGGGCACCTTCGGGTGCGGGATCAGCGCCTCGAGATCGGCCCGGGTGATCCAGCCCATCTCCCAGTTGAGCAGGAACAGGCCGAACAGCCCGGCCGAGATCAGCGTCGTCCACAGGAGCTTGCGCGGCATCGAAAGGCGGTGCGGCGCGCTTCGCGCCTGGCCCGGCACCTCGGCCTCGCCGGCTTCAGCCGACGTGCGAACGCCGTAGGGCAGCACCAGGAACAGGGTGAACACCCAGAACAGCAGGTAGATGGCAAGCAGCGAGTACCAGGCCATGGCCGCCTACAGCCGGATCAGCTGCACCTCGGTGGGCGGCTTCTTTCCCGTCCACTGTCGGGCCACGCGCCGCACCGCGATCTTGACTTCATCCGCGAGCCGCCGCTCGTCGGCCATGCCGAACTTTTCGAACGCGCCGGCTGCCGCGTCGGCGGCCTCGGCGAGGAAATCCGCTTCCTCCTCCTCCACCGGCACGCCGCGTGCGATCACGGCCGGGTCAGTGGCCAGCCGGCCGCGCCGGTCGATCACCAGCGTCACCAGCATCAGCCCCGAATGGGCCAGCTTGCGCCGCATGTTGATGGTGGCGCCATCGGCCGGCAGGATCACGTCGCCGTCCAGCACCAGCCGCCCGTGCGGCTCATGGCCGATCACCTGCGGCTCGCCCGGCGCCAGCCGGATGGCCGTGCCATTGGTCGGCACGATCGCGTGCGGCACGCCCCATTGCCTTGCGAGGCGCGCATGTTCCTCCATGTGCCGCCGCTCGCCATGCACGGGCACTGCGATGCGCGGCCGGATCCAGCCATACATGGCCTCCAGCTCCGGCCGGCCCGGATGGCCCGAGACATGCACATGCGCCTGCTTCTCGCCGACGATCTCCACGCCCATCGCCGCCAGCTGGTTCTGCACCCGGCCGATTGCCAGCTCGTTTCCGGGGATCTGCTTCGAGGAATAGACGACGAGGTCGCCGCGCTCGAGGCGGATATGCGGGTGCGTGCCGTCCGCGATCCGGGCGAGTGCGGCCTGCGGCTCGCCCTGGGTTCCCGTCACCACGATGAGGAGGGTCTCGGGCCGCGCCGTCGCCGCCGCCTCCATCGACAGCGTCTCGGGAAAGTCGGTGAGATAGCCGGTGGCCTTGGCCACCGCGATGATCCGGTCGAGCGAGCGGCCGGCCAACACCAGCCGGCGGCCTGTCGCCTTCGCGACCTCGCCCAGCGTGTGGAGCCGCGTGGCGTTCGACGCGAAGGTCGTCACCACCACCCGGCCCCGGGTGCGGCCCTTCACCAGCGCCATCAGCCCGTCCGACACCTGGCTTTCCGAGCCCGAGGGTTCCGGGTTGAACACATTGGTCGAGTCGCCGATCAGCGCCAGCGTGCCGAGGCCATCATTGGCGCCGATGGCCGTGAGTTCGGCCGCGCTCGCCGGGTCGCCCAGCAGCGGGCGCTCATCGAGCTTCCAGTCCCCGGTGTGGAACAGCCGCCCGTGCGGCGTGTCGATCACCAGGGCATTGCCCTCGGGAATCGAATGCGCCAGCGCGACGTAGCGCGCCCGGAACGGCCCCAGCTCGACGGTGCCGCCCATCGGCACCACCTTCAGCTTCACCTCGTCGCCCAGCCCCTCCTCCTCCAGCTTGCGGCGGATCAGGCCTGCGGTGAAGGGTGTGGCGAACAGCGACACGCCGAGATCGGCGGCGAGATAGGGGATGGCGCCGATATGGTCCTCGTGGCCATGGGTCAGGATCACGCCCAGAAGGTCCGCGCGCCGGTCCTCGATGAACTGCAGGTCGGGCAGCACCAGCTCGACTCCGGGAAGCGTCGGGTCGGCGAAGGTCATGCCGAGATCGCACATGATCCATTTGCCCCGGCAGCCATAGAGGTTCACGTTCATGCCGATCTCGCCCGAGCCGCCGAGCGGCAGGAAGATCAGCTCATCGCCTGGGGTCACGTCTCGGTCTTTCGGTTGCGCGCGTGGATCAGCACCAGCCCGCGGATGGTGAGGTCTGGGTCTGTCCGGTCGATAGCCGGGGTGTGCCGGGCGAACAATGCGGCAAGCCCGCCTGTCGCGATCACGGTCGCCGGGCGGCCGATCTCGGCGCGGATGCGGTCGATCAGCCCCTCGATCAGGCCCACATAGCCCCAGAACACGCCCGACTGCATGGCGTGCACCGTGCCCTTGCCGATCACGCCCAGGCCCTCGGCCGGTGGCTCGACGGCGATGCGCGGAAGCCGTGCGGCCGCGCGATAGAGCGCGTCCATGGACAGGTTGATGCCCGGCGCTATCACGCCGCCTTCATAGCCGCCATCGGCCGCCACCACGTCGAAGGTCGTCGCGGTTCCGAAATCGATGACGATGAGGTCGCCCGCGCAGGCCGCATGGGCGGCCACCGCGTTCACCACCCGGTCGGCCCCCACTTCGGCCGGGTTGGGCAGGCGGATGTCGATCCCCCAGTCGATGCCCGGCGCACCGGCCACCATCGGCTCCACGCCGGCGAAGCGCCGCGCCAGCCCGCGCAGGTTGAACAGCGTCTGCGGCACCACCGAGGCGATGATCACGTCGGTGATCGCCTCGCGCGCGTGGCCCGCCATCGCCATCAGCTGGTTCAGCCAGACGGCATATTCATCGGCCGTCCGGTTGGGGTCGGTCGCAATCCGCCAGCGCTCGCGGATGGCCCCGCCCTCCACCAGCGCAAAGACGATATTGGTGTTGCCGACATCGATGGCGAGCAGCATCGAGGCCCCCGGTTCGTTCAGACCGCCGGCCACACGTCGCCGGCGCGGACCACATGCCGGACGCCATCCTCGCCGTCCAGAAGCAGCGCGCCATCGGGACCGAGGCCGGCGAAGCGTCCTTGCGGACCCCCGCCCGACAGCGCCAGCCGCGTGCCGATTGGGTGCGCGCAGGCCAGCCAGTCGGCCGAGATGGCGGCAAAGCCTTGCGTCCCCCACTGCCGCCGCCGCGCCTCGAACGCAGCCGCCAGCCGCTCGGCGAAGGTCTCTGGGTCGATCGCCACGCCGGCGTCGGCAAGCGCCGCCGTCCGCCGCCCCGGCACCTCGGGCGCGTGCGCCAGATTGACTCCGACCCCCAGCACGACCGTCTCGCCCTCGCGCTCGAGCAGGATGCCCGAGAGCTTGGCGCCGCCCAGCAGCAGGTCGTTCGGCCATTTCAGCTGAAGGGGCGCATCCGGCGCCAGCGCCGATGCCACGTCATGCAGCGCCAGTGCCGCCACGAACCCCAGCTCGGCGGGCGCGCCCTCGCCGGGCCGCGGTCGGATCAGGCAGCTCGCCGCCAGATTGCCCTCGGGCGCCTGCCAGCCACGCCCCATCCGCCCGCGCCCGGCCGTCTGGCGCCGGGCCGTCACCCACTGACCGTCGCCGAACTGGGCGGCGTTGGTGCGAAGCCAGTCGTTCGTCGAGCCGACCTCGTCGAGGTGGAGGATCAGAAGAGGCTCCTGGCCGCCTGCGCGGCTGCCGCCGACAGCGGCCCCAGCAGCAGAAAGCCGAGCGGCGAGGAAAAGACGGCGGCGGCCGCCATCAGCCCGCCCTCGACCAGCCGGCCCTGCCCCGGCCCGGCCAGCGCCACCTCGGCCGGGGAATCGAAGAACATCAGCTTCACGATCCGGAGATAGTAATAGGCGGCCACCACGGAGGCGAGCACGCCCAGGATCGCCAGCGGCCAGAGGTTCGCCTCGACGGCGGCGTTGAACACGGCAAGCTTCGCCATGAAGCCAAACAGCGGCGGCAGGCCGGCGAGCGACAGCATGAAGATGGCGATCGCGGACGCCAGCCACGGCCGCACGCGCGCCAGCCCGGCAAGATCGGCAAGCTGCTCCACCGGCCGACCATCGGCATCGACGAGCGCCAGCACGCACGAGAAAGCGCCCAGCGTCATCACCAGATAGATGGCAAGATAGAGGAGCACGGCCGACGTCCCCGCCACGCTCGCCGCCGCCAGCCCGATCAGCATGAAGCCCACATTGTTGATGCTGGAATAGGCCAGCAGCCGCTTCACATTCGTCTGCCCGATCGCCGCGACGGCGCCGAGGAACATGGACGCGATCGCCATCACGATCACGATCTGCTGCCAGTCCGCCACCATCCCGCCGAAGGGCGCCAGCGCAACGCGCAGGAACAGGCCCATGGCCGCCACCTTGGGCGCGGCGGCGAAGAAGGCGACGACGGGCGTCGGCGCGCCTTCGTAGACATCGGGCGTCCACATGTGGAACGGCACCGCCGACACCTTGAACGCAAGCCCCGCCAGCACGAAGACGAGGCCGACCAGCGCCCCCAGGTTGCGCTCGCCATCGGGCGACAGCGCAAGTGCGATCTGCCGGAAGTCGGTCGAGCCGGCGAAGCCATAGACGAGGCTGACGCCATAGAGCAGCAGACCCGACGAGAGCGCGCCCAGCACGAAATATTTGAGGCCCGCCTCGGTCGAGCGCGCGTCGTCGCGGTGGAAGGCGGCCAGCACATAGGCCGACAGGCTCATCAGCTCGAGCCCCAGGTAGAGGGTGAGCAGATTGTTGGCCGAAACCATCACGAACATGCCAAGCGTCGCCAGCACGATCAGCACCGGATATTCGAACCGCTCGGCCCCCATGCGCCGCAAGGCGGGCGGCGCCATCAGCACGGCTGCACCCGCGCCGACGAGGATCAGCATCTTCAGGAAGGCCGAGAGCGAATCCGCCACATAGAGTCCGTTCCAGGCGACCAGCCGCCCGGGCGCATCGTCCACGATCGTCAGCGCGGCGAGTGCGAACAGGATCACCGCCCCCCACGACAGGCCGGCGAGCGCGCCATTGCCCCGGAACACGCCGATCATCAGCAGCGCCATGGCGCCGGCCGCCAGCACGATCTCCGGCGCGCCGATTGCAACCGAGCTGGCCAGCATGTCGAGGCTCACCGCACGGCTCCTTCCACCCTGGCCTGCCCGGCCGGCCCCCGCGCGGCCGCCAGCATGACCGGCGTGTGCGGGGTCTGCGGCGCGTCCGCCCGCTCGAGCCGCGCCATCAGGCTCTCGACCGGCGCCTTCAGCGGCGCGAGGAAGGGCGCCGGATAGACCCCCATCCACAGCGCGACGGCCGCAAGCGGCACCACCACGGCCCATTCGCGCCGGTCAAGGTCGGGCATGGCGGCGGCATCCTCGTTGGCCTGCGGCCCGAACATGACGCGCGCGTAGAGCCACAGCATGTAGGCCGCGCCCAGGATCACGCCCGTTGCCATCACGAAGGCGACCCAGGTCTCGGCCCGGAAGATGCCGGTCAGCGCCAGGAATTCGCCCACGAAGCCCGAGGTGCCCGGCAGCGCGATCGAGGCCATGGTGAACAGCAGGAAGAAGACGGCATAGCGCGGCATGTTGGCCGTCACTCCGCCATAGCGGTCGATGTCGCGCGTGTGCAGCCGGTCATAGATCACGCCCACGCAGAAGAAGAGCGCGGCCGACACGACGCCGTGGCTCAGCATCACGATCATCGCGCCCTCGATGCCTTGCGTGTTGAAGGCGAACAGCCCGGCCGTCACGAAGGCCATGTGCGCAACGCTCGAATAGGCGATCAGCTTCTTCATGTCCTGCTGCACCAGCGCGACGAGGCTGGTGTAGACGACGGCCACCATCGACAGCGCGAAGACCAGCCACATCAGCTGCACGCTCGCTTCCGGGAACATCGGCAGCGAGAAGCGGATGAAGCCATAGCCCCCCATCTTCAGCAGCACGCCGGCGAGAATCATCGAGCCGGCCGTCGGCGCCTCGACATGGGCATCGGGAAGCCAGGTGTGCACCGGCCACATCGGCATCTTGACGGCGAAGCTCGCGAAGAAGGCAAGCCACAGCCAGGTCTGGGCGGCAACCGGGAAGTCATGCGCCATGAGTGCGGGAATGTCCGTGGTGCCGGCGTCGCCCACCATCCACAGCATGGCCAGCAGCATCAGCACCGAGCCCAGAAGCGTGTAGAGGAAGAACTTGTAGCTGGCGTAGATCCGCCGCTTGCCGCCCCAGATCCCGATGATGAGATACATCGGGATGAGGCCCGCCTCGAAGAAGATGTAGAAGAGGAAGATGTCGAGCGCCGCAAAGACGCCGATCATCAGGCTTTCCATCACCAGGAAGGCCGCCACATATTCGGGCACGCGGGTCTTCACGCTCTCCCAGCCGGCCAGCAGCACCAGCGGCATCAGGAACACCGACAGCAGGATGAGGACGAGGCTGATTCCATCGATTCCAAGGTGCCAGCTGAACAGCCCGCCGAAGATCTCGGCCCGCTCGGTGAACTGGAAGGCCGCCGTCGAGAGGTCGAAGCGCGCCC
This sequence comes from Sphingomonadaceae bacterium, assembly GCA_046290045.1. Taxonomy (GTDB): domain Bacteria; phylum Pseudomonadota; class Alphaproteobacteria; order Sphingomonadales; family Sphingomonadaceae; genus Sandaracinobacteroides. The sequence goes on along the minus strand of JBKBUL010000011.1, from coordinate 14,357 downwards.
ACAGCATGAGGCCCAGCGCCAGCAGCACGAACGTGGTGCCAAGCCCGATCCAGCGTGCCAGCCGGGCGCGGGCCACCTCGTCGCCGGGGAGGAACAGCACCACCAGCGCCAGCGCCAGCGGCAGGAGGATCATCGCCGAAAGCATCAACGCACCATCAGCCAGCTGAGGAAGGCGGCGACGCCGACCAGCATGACGAGCGCATAGGAATAGACGAGGCCTGACTGGAAACGCCGCGCCAGCACCGAGCCGCCAGCCACTGTCGCCGCCGCCCCATCCGGACCCAGCCGGTCGATCGTGCCTTGGTCACCCTTCTGCCAGAACAGCCGGCCGAGCCACAGCGCCGGCGCCACGAACAGCGCGCGATACAGCTCGTCGAAATACCATTTGTTGTAGAGGAAGGCGTGGAGCTGCCGCCACTGCGTCTTGAAGGCATCGGCCACGTGCGGGTTGCGGACGTAGACGGCCCAGGCGATCAGCAAGCCCAGCGCCATCACGATCGCCGGCGCCCAGTGCACCAGCGCCGGCACATGGTGCAGCGCCTCGTAGAAGGCGGCATCGTGCACGATAGTGCCCGCCCAGAAGGCGCTCTCGCCGCCGACGAACCGGTCGTTGAAGATCGCGCCCGCGAACAGGGCGCCCAGCGACAGAAGGCCCAGCGGCACGAGCATCACGAGCGGGCTTTCGTGCGGATGGTATCCGCCCGTGCCATCGGCCGGCGCGTGCCCATGCCCGTGGTCATGACCGTCGTGATGCATCGCATGGGCGACATGCTCGGACTGCGCCCAGCGCGGCTGGCCGAAGAAGGTCTTGAAGATGAGCCGCCACGAATAGAAGCTCGTCAGCAGCGAGGCGAAGATGCCGACGAAGAAGGCGACGCGCGCCGCTTCGGTCCCCCGCTCCCAGGCGGCGAACAGAACGGCATCCTTCGAGAAATAGCCCGAGGTGTAGTTGACCCCGGTGATCGCCACCGTGCCGACCAGCATGGCCGCGAAGGTCAGCGGAATGGCCTTCCTGAGGCCCCCGTAGAAGCGCATGTCCTGCTCGTGGTGCATGGCGTGGATCACGCTGCCCGCGCCCAGGAACAGCAGCGCCTTGAAGAAGGCATGGGTGAACAGGTGGAACATGGCCGCGCCATAGGCGCCCACGCCGGCCGCGAAGAACATGAACCCCAGCTGCGAGCAGGTGGAATAGGCGATCACCCGCTTGATGTCGTGCTGGGTGGTGGCGACCGTGGCGGCGAACAGCGCCGTCAGCACGCCGACATAGGTGACCACGGTGGAGGCCGTCACGCTCGCCTCGAACAGCGGCGACATGCGGCACACCAGGAACACGCCTGCCGTCACCATGGTGGCGGCATGGATGAGGGCCGACACCGGGGTCGGCCCCTCCATCGCGTCGGGAAGCCAGGTGTGGAGCGGAACCTGCGCCGACTTGCCCATGGCGCCGATGAACAGCAGCAGGGCGAGCGTCGTGACGGCATCCACCTGCATTCCGAGGAAGGTGAAGGTCGCGCCCTTGGCCGCCGGCACGCCGGTCAGTATGGTGTCGATGTCCACCGTGCCGAACAGCAGGAACAGGCCGAAGATGCCCAGCATGAAGCCGAAATCGCCAACGCGGTTGACGACGAAGGCCTTGATGGCGGCGTTCCACGCGCTCGGCTTCCTGTACCAGAAGCCGATCAGCAGGTAGCTCGCAAGCCCCACCCCTTCCCAGCCGAAGAACATCTGGACGAGATTGTCCGCCGTCACCAGCATCAGCATCGCGAAGGTGAACAGCGAGAGATAGGCGAAGAAGCGCGGCTGGTCCGGGTCCTCGGCCATGTAGCCCCAGCTGTAGAGGTGCACGAGCGCCGAGACGCTGGTGATCACCACCAGCATCACGCCCGTCAGCATGTCGATCTTGAGCGCCCAGTTGACGGCGAGGTTCCCGCTTTCGAACCAGCGGGCGATCACCACGTCCTGCGCGGGCGCACCCGCCATCAGCTGGAGGAACACCGCCCAGCTGAGCGCGGCCGAGACGAACAGCGCGCCCGTCGTCACCAGCTTGGCGGCCGTGTTGCCGATGGCACGGTTGCCGATGCCCGCCACCAGGAAGGCCGCGAGCGGCAGGAAGACGATCAGCTGGAAGATCAGCGGGTTCATTGCCTCAGCCCCGCATCTGGCGGACATCGTCGACGGCGATGGTCCCGCGGTTCCGGAAGTAGATGACGAGGATGGCAAGGCCGATGGCCGCCTCGGCGGCCGCCACCGTCAGCACGAACATCGCGAACATCTGCCCCACCATGTCGCCGAGGAAGACCGAGAAGGCGACGAAGTTGATGTTGACCGCCAGCAGGATCAGCTCGACCGACATCAGGATCACGATGATGTTCTTGCGATTGATGACGATCCCGAACACGCCGAGCACGAACAGGATGGCCGCCACCACCAGATAATGGCCGATTCCGATTGCCATCAGCGGACGCCCCCGTCGGTCTCGACGCCCGCGCCCACGGCCGGCCGGGTCACCTCGACGGCATTGGCCGGCGTGCGCGCATTCTGCCGCGCGACCGACTGGCGCCTCACACCCGGCCGCTGCCTCAGAGTCAGCACGATCGCGCCCACCATCGCCGTCAGCAGGATCAGGCCCGCCAGCTGGAAGGCGAACACATAGTCGGTGTAGAGGATGGTGCCGAGCGCCTCGGTGTTGGTGAGGCGCGGGTCGGCCGGAACAGGTGCCGCGCGCGCCTCGAGCGCCAGGTCGCCGAACGCCCAGGCCGCCCCCACCAGCACCAGCTCGACCAGCAGCACCAGGCCCAGCAGCAGCCCGAACGGCAGGTAGCGGGTGAAGCCGGCCCGCATCGAGGCGAAGTCGATGTCGAGCATCATCACCACGAACAGGAACAGCACCGCGACCGCGCCGACATAGACGATGACGAGGATCATCGCGAGGAACTCGGCGCCGATCACCAGGAACAGGCCAGCGGCGTTGAAGAAGGCGAGGATCAGCCACAGCACCGAGTGCACCGGGTTGCGCGCCAGAATGACCATCAGCGCCGACGCGCACACGATGGTCGCGAACAGGTAGAAGACAGCGGCCTGGATCACAGGAAAGCGGCGCCCCGGGGGTGGTTCATCACGAGAAGGTCGGCGTGGCGCTTAGCGGTAGGGCGCGTCGGCGGCAAGGTTGGCGGCGATCGCCCGCTCCCACCGCTCGCCGTTCGCCAGAAGCTTCTCCTTGTCATAGAGAAGCTCCTCGCGCGTCTCGGTCGCGAACTCGAAGTTCGGCCCCTCCACGATCGCGTCCACCGGGCAGGCCTCCTGGCACAGCCCGCAGTAGATGCACTTGGTCATGTCGATGTCGTAGCGCGTGGTGCGCCGCGAGCCGTCGGCGCGCGGCTCCGCCTCGATGGTGATGGCCTGCGCCGGGCACACGGCCTCGCACAGCTTGCACGCGATGCAGCGCTCCTCGCCGTTGGGATAGCGCCTCAGCGCATGTTCGCCCCGGAACCGGGGCGAGAGCGCCCCCTTCTCATAGGGGTAGTTCACCGTCGCCTTCGGCCGGAACATGTATTTCAGGGTCAGCCAGTGGCCGCGGATGAACTCCAGCAGCAGCAGGCTTTTCGCGGCGTCGGTCAGCGCGCTCATGCGGCCCCTCCCGAATAGTGCCCGGTGAACACCAGCCAGCCCGAGACCAGCGCCACCCACAGGAGCGACAGCGGCAGGAACACCTTCCAGCCCAGCCGCATCAGCTGGTCATAGCGGTAGCGCGGCACGGTCGCCTTCACCCAGGCGAAGACGAAGAACATGAGGACGATCTTCAGGAACAGCCAGACGATCCCCGGCACGGCATAGAGTGGCGCCCAGTCGATCGGCGGCAGGTAACCGCCCAGGAACAGGATCGCCATCAGCGCGCACATCAGCAGGATGTTCATATATTCGCCCAGGAAGAACAGGGCGAAGGTCATCGAGGAATACTCCACCTGGTAGCCGGCCACCAGCTCGGCCTCGGCTTCGGGCAGGTCGAAGGGCGGCCGGTTGGTCTCGGCCAGGGCGGAGATCAGGAACACGACCGCCATCGGGAACAGCAGCGGGTTGAAGATGTTGCCGTTGAGCAGCCCGAGGATGTTGCCGCGCTGCGATTCCACGATCGCCGTCAGGTTGAAGCTCGAGGCGTAGAGCACCACGGTGATGATCACGAAGCCGATCGACACTTCGTAGGAGACCATCTGCGCCGCCGACCGAAGCCCGCCGAGGAAGGGATATTTCGAGTTGGACGCCCAGCCCGACATCACGATGCCATAGACGCCGAGCGAGGAGACCGCGAACAGGAACAGGAGGCCGACATTGATGTCGGCGAGCACCCAGCCCGCGTCGAAGGGAATCACCGCCCAGGCGATCAGCGCCAGGATGAAGGTGATCATGGGCGCGATGAAGAAGACGCCCTTGTTCGCGCCCGTCGGCACGATCGTCTCCTTCAGGAACAGCTTGAGGCCGTCGGCGAAGGGCTGGAGGATGCCCACCGGCCCCACCACGTTCGGCCCGCGCCGCATCTGCATCGCCGCCCACACCTTGCGGTCCATCCAGGTGCTCAGCGCCATCACCAGCATCACCGGCAGCGCGATCAGCAGCACGAACAGCAGGTTGGCGAGGAACCAGCCGAGATAGGTGCCGGCCCAGCCCTGGAACCACTGCACGATCATTCGGCCGCCTCCAGCAACGCCGGCCGGCGGCCCTCGAGGATCTCGGCCACGCAGGCCCGCATGGTGGGGCTGGCGCGCAGGATCGGGTTCGAGCTGTAGAAGTCGGTCTGTGGCCGTTTCGCCGGGCCTGACGGCCTGCCAGCCTTCAGCTTCGCCGTCACCCAGGGCGATGGCGCCAGCCCCTCCCGCCCCAGTTCCGGCCATTCGGCGGCCATCCGGGCGCGCAGCTGGCCGATGTCGTCATAGGGCAGGCGCACGCCCAGCACGTCGGCAAGCGCGCGCAGGATCGTCCAGTCCTCGCGCGCGTCGCCGGGCGGGAAGACGGCGCGCAGGCTGCGCTGCACCCGGCCTTCGAGATTCATGTAGGTCCCCGGCTTCTCGCTCCAGGCCGCGCCCGGCAGGATCACGTCGGCGACCGCCGCGCCCCGATCCCCGTGGGAGCCGATGTAGATCTTGAAGGCGCCACCGAAGGGCGCCAGCGGCACCTCGTCCACGCCCAGCAGGAACAGCACGGCGGGCTGGTCGGCGGCCATCGCCGCCAGCCCCTCGCCCGCCCAGCCGATGGTCATCGCACCCACGCGCGAGGCGGCCGTGTGCAGGATGTTGAAGCCGTTCCACCCCTCCTTCACGAGATGGGGGGCGAGCGCATGCGCCGCCGCCAGCGCTTGCGGGCTCGCGTTGCGGCTGCCCAGCAGCAGCGCCGGCCGCTCGGCCGCGGTCAGCCGCTCCATCGCAGCACCCGGCAGGTCGGCCAGCAGGCCCATGTCGTCGCCCAGCTCGGTGAGCGGGTAGGCCGGATCGGTCCCGACGCCGATCCGGAACACGGCCGCCCCGCCCCGCCGCACGGCCTTGCGGATCCGGCTGTTCACCAGCGGCGCGTCCACCCGCGGGTCGCAGCCGGCGATCAGGATCACGTCCGCCCGCTCCAGCCCGGCGATGGTCGTGTTGAACCGCCAGTGGGCGGCCGGCCCGTCATAGGCCGCGCCATCCGTCCGGCACTCCAGCCGCGACGAACCCAGCCCGGCCAGCAGGTCCTTCGCCGCAGCCAGCTCCTCGGCGGCCGAAAGGTCGCCGGCGATCGCCGCGATCCGCTCGCCCGGAACCCCCTGCAGCGCCGCGCGGATCGCCGCGAAGGCCTGCGCCCACGTCGCCGGCTCCAGCGTGCCCGCGCGGCGGACCCAGGGCCGGTCGAGCCGCCGCTCGCGAAGCCCGTCGGCGTGGAAGCGCGCCGTGTCGGTGATCCACTCCTCGTTCACGTCGTCGTTGAGCCGCGGCGTCACGCGGATCACCGCGCCCGACCGGCTCTGGACGGTCACGTTCGAGCCGACGGCGTCCATCACGTCGATCCCGTCGGTGCGCTTCAGCTCCCAGGGCCGGGCGGCGAAGGCGATGGGTTTGGCCGTCAGCGCGCCGACCGGGCACAGGTCGATCACATTGCCCGACAGCTCCGAGGTGACCGGCTGCTCGAGGTAGCTCGTGATCTGCATGTTCTCGCCGCGGTAGAGCGCGCCGATCTCCTCGACGCCCGCCACTTCCTCGGCGAAGCGCACGCAGCGAGTGCAGTGGATGCAGCGCGTCATCACCGTCTTGATGAGCGGTCCCATATATTTGTCGGTAACGGCACGCTTGTTCTCGTCGAAGCGGGAATAGCCGCGGCCATAGGCCATGGCCTGGTCCTGCAGGTCGCATTCCCCGCCCTGGTCGCAGATCGGGCAGTCGAGCGGATGGTTGATGAGGAGGAACTCCATCACCCCTTCCCGCGCCCTCCGGGTCTTCTCGCTGTCGGTCAGGATCACCATGCCGTCGGCCGCCGGCATCGCGCACGACGCGATCGGCTTGGGCGATTTCTCCATCTCGACCAGACACATGCGGCAGTTGCCGGCGATCGACAGCCGCTCGTGATAGCAGAAGCGCGGAATCTCCTTCCCCGCCGCCTCGCAGGCCTGCATCACCGTGGCGCCGGCCGGCACCTCCACCTCGATCCCGTCGACGGTCAGCTTCGGCATCGCCTACTCCGCTGCCTCGGCCATCGCCGGCACGCTCACGAAGCCGCGGCGCTTCGCGATGCGCGCCTCGATCTCGGGCCGGAAGTGCCGGATCAGCCCCTGGATCGGCCAGGCCGCCGCATCGCCGAGCGCGCAGATGGTATGCCCCTCCACCTCCGTCGTCACGTCGAGCAGCAGGTCGATCTCGTGTGGCTCGGCGTCGCCGGTCACCAGCCGCTCCATCACCCGCCACATCCAGCCCGTGCCCTCGCGGCAGGGCGTGCACTGGCCGCAGCTCTCATGCTTGTAGAAGTAGGAGATGCGCGCGATCGCGCGGATGATGTCGGTGGACTTGTCCATCACGATCACGGCCGCCGTCCCCAGGCCCGACTTCAGCTCGCGCAGCCCGTCAAAGTCCATGGGCGCGTCGATGATCTCGTGCGCCGGCACCAGCGGCACCGATGATCCGCCGGGGATGACGGCGAGAAGATTGTCCCACCCGCCGCGAATGCCGCCGCAATGCTCCTCGATCAGCGTGCGGAAGGGGATGCTCATCGCCTCCTCCACCACGCAGGGGCGCTCCACATGGCCCGAGACCTGGAACAGCTTGGTGCCCGTGTTGTTGGGCCGGCCGATGCCGGCAAACCAGGCCGCCCCGCGCCTTAGGATCGCGGGCACGACGGCGATCGATTCCACATTGTTGACCGTCGTCGGGCAACCATAGAGGCCCACGCCCGCCGGGAAGGGCGGCTTGAGCCGCGGCTGGCCCTTCTTGCCCTCCAGGCTCTCGATCATCGCGGTCTCTTCGCCGCAGATGTAGGCCCCCGCCCCGCGATGGACGAACAGGTCGAAATCGTAGCCGCTGCCGCAGGCGTTCCGGCCGATGAAGCCCCTGGCATAGGCCTCCTCGACGGCCGCCTCCAGCACCTGGGCTTCGCGGATATATTCGCCGCGGATGTAGATGTAGGCGGCGCGCGCCCGCATGGCATAGCCGGCGAGCAGCGCCCCCTCGATCAGCTTGTGCGGATCGTGGCGGATGATCTCCCGGTCCTTGCAGCTGCCCGGCTCGGATTCGTCGGCATTGACGACGAGGAAGCTCGGCCGGGCCGGATTGGGCTCCTTGGGCATGAAGCTCCACTTCATCCCCGTCGGGAAGCCGGCCCCGCCCCGCCCGCGAAGCCCCGAGTCCTTCACCGCCTGGATGATCGCATCCGGGCCGGCCGCCATCAGCTCCTTCGTGTCGGCCCAGTCGCCGCGCTTCATCGCATGTTCGATCCCCCACGGCTGGAAGCCATAGAGGTTGGTGAAGATTCGGTCGGAATCAGCCAGCATGGGCGATATCCTTCAGCGTCGTCGGCCCGCCCGCGGGGCAGCTCGCCTGCCGCCCCGCCTGGCTGCCGGGCTTCGGCGTCCGGCCGGCGATCAGCTCGTCGAGGATGGCCGCCATGCTCTCGTAGGTCAAATCCTCGTAATTGTCGTCGTTGATCTGCACCATCGGCGCATTGGCGCAGGCGCCCAGGCACTCCACTTCGGTCAGCGTGAACAGCCCGTCGTTGGTCACCTCGCCCTTCTTCAGCCCCTTGTCGCGGCAGGCGCGAAGCACCTCGTCCGAGCCACGCAGCAAGCAGGGCGTCGTGCCGCACACCTGCACGTGGAAGCGCCCGACGGGCTTGAGGTTATACATGGTGTAGAAGGTCGCGACCTCGAGCGCGCGGATCTTCGGCATCCCGATCTGGCCGGCCACATATTCGATCACCGGCAGCGGCAGCCACGCCACCCCCGTCTCCTCGCGCATCTGGTACTGCGCCAGCCACAGGAGCGGCATGATCGCCGAATGCTCGCGTCCCTTGGGATAGCGGGCGATGATGCGCTCGGCTTCCTTCGCATTCGCCTCGGTCCAGCGGAAGTCGCTGTAATCGCTCACCGGTCCACCTCCCCGAACACGATGTCGAGGCTGCCCAGCACGGCCGGCGCGTCAGCGAGCATGTGCCCCTTGCACAGGAAGTCCATCGCCTGGAGATGGCTCATGCCCGTCGCCCTGATGTGCAGGCGATAGGGCCGGTTGGTGCCATCCGCCACGAGATAGATTCCGAACTCGCCCTTGGGGCTCTCGGTCGCCACATAGACTTCGCCCGGCGGCACCTTGAAGCCTTCGGTGTAGAGCTTGAAGTGGTGGATGAGCGCCTCCATCGAGCGCTTCATCTCCCCGCGCGAAGGCGGCACCACCTTGCGGTCGAGGCTGGCGACCGGCTCGCCCTCCATATGCTGCAGCCGGTTGAGGCACTGGATGACCAGCCTCACCGACTGGCGCATTTCTTCCATGCGCACCATGAACCGGTCATAGCAGTCGCCGTTCTTCCCCACCGGCACCTCGAAATCGAGGTCGGCGTAGATCTCGTAGGGCTGGCTCTTGCGCAGGTCCCAGGGAATGCCCGACGCCCTGAGGCAGGGGCCGGTGAACCCCCAGGCGATCGCGTCCTTGGCGCTGATCACCCCGATGTCCACGTTGCGCTGCTTGAAGATGCGGTTGTCGGCAACCAGCCCCTGCATCTCGTCCAGCACCTTCGGGAAGCCTTCGGCCCAGGCGCGGATGTCCTCGGCGAGGCCCGCCGGCATGTCCTGGTGGACCCCGCCGGGGCGGAACCAGGCGGCGTGCATCCTGGCCCCCGAGACGCGCTCGGAAAAGCGGTAGAGCTTCTCGCGCTCGGCGAACATCCAGAGGATGGGCGTCAAGGCGCCCACGTCCATCGCATGCGTCGTCGTGTTGAGGATGTGGTTCGACAGCCGCATGATCTCGGCCCACAGCGTCCGCAGCACCTGCGCCCGGCGCGGCACCTCGAGGCCCAGCAGCTTCTCGATGGCGAGCACGTAAGAGTGCTCCATCGACATGGGGCTGCAATAGTCGAGGCGGTCCATGTAGGGCAGCGCCTGCAGATAGGTCTTGTATTCGCAGAGCTTCTCGGTGCCGCGGTGGAGCAGGCCGATGTGCGGGTCGCAGCGCTCGATGACTTCGCCGTCCAGCTCCATCACCAGGCGCAGCACGCCGTGCGCGGCCGGGTGCTGCGGCCCGAAATTGATCATGTAGTTCTGGATCTGCGTGTCGGGCGCAGCGAGCGTGGGGTCGAGGATCTCGCCCTCCAGCAGGGTGACGGGCGCCTCGGTCATGGCTTCGCCTCGCCGGCTGCCTCGTCCGCCTTCTCGTCGCCCGGCAGCCGCCACTGACCTTCCCAGGGCGACAGGAAGTCGAAGTCGCGGAAGTCCTGCTTCAGCTTCACCGGCTCGTAGATCACCCGGCCCGCTTCCTCGGAATAGCGAAGCTCGACATGGCCGGTCAGCGGGAAGTCCTTGCGGAAGGGATGCCCCTCGAAGCCATAGTCGGTGAGGATGCGCCGCAGGTCGGGATTGCCCTCGAACAGCACGCCGTAACAGTCCCACACCTCGCGCTCAAGCCAGCCGGCGTTGGGGAACAGCCCCGTGACCGACGGCACCGGCGTCGCCTCGTCGGTGGTCGCCTTCACCCGGATCCGGCGATTGTGCCTCAGGCTCAGCAGGTGCCAGTTCACCTCGAAGCGCTCGGCCCGCTCGGGGTAATCGGCGCCGGCGATGTCCACCAGCTGCTCATAGGCGAGATCGGGCGTGTCCCTGAGCGTCCGCAGCACCAGCGCCGCGCAGTCGCGAACGATCGTCACCGTCAGCTCGCCATAGGCCTGGGCGGCGTCCACCACATGCTCGCCCAACAGCGCGAGCACGCGGTCCGCCACGCCGTCGTTCGGGGCAAGCGCAGGCAAGTGGCTCACCGGTCGAAGCTCCCCTGGCGGCGGATCTTCCGCTGCAGGGCCATGATCCCATAGACCAGCGCTTCGGCGGTCGGCGGGCAGCCCGGCACATAGATGTCCACCGGCACGATCCGGTCGCAGCCGCGAACCACCGAATAGCTGTAGTGGTAATAGCCGCCGCCATTGGCGCAGCTGCCCATGGAGATCACGTAGCGCGGCTCGGGCATCTGGTCATAGACGCGCCTGAGCGCCGGGGCCATCTTGTTGCACAGCGTGCCCGCCACGATCATCAGGTCGGACTGGCGCGGGGAGGCGCGCGGCGCTGCGCCGAACCGCTCCATGTCATAGTCGGGCATGGAGGCGTGCATCATCTCGACCGCGCAGCAGGCCAGCCCGAAGGTCATCCACCAGAGCGAGCCGGTGCGCGCCCACTTGGTCACATCCTCGAGGCTGGTGACGAGGAAGCCCTTGTTCGACAGTTCCGAGCCGACATCGGCGAAGAAGGCATCCTGCCGCGCAAGGTCGCGCGACAGCGGCCGGCCGTCGGGGCCGACGAGCGCACCGGGCGCGGCAGGGAGGACGCTCGCGCTCATTCCCAGTCCAGCGCCCCCTTCTTCCACTCGTAGATGAAGCCGACGGTCAGCACGCCCAGGAACAGCATCATCGACGCCCAGGCGAAGACGAGATCCGGTCCCATGTGCTGGAGCGAGACGGCCCAGGGGAAGAGGAAGGCGACCTCGAGGTCGAAGATGATGAACAGGATCGAGACGAGGTAGAAGCGCACGTCGAACCGGCCTCGCGCCGAGGAGAAGGCGGGAAAGCCGCTCTCATATTCGGTCAGTTTCGCGCCATAGGGCTGCCGCGTCCCCGTCACGTTCGAGACGAGCACCGGCAGCGCCACGAACACCAGCGCGAAGGCGAGCGCCACCCCGAGGAACAGGAGGATGGGCAGATATTCGAGCCCCAGGGCGGCGACGTCCGGCATGGCGGCTCTCTAGGCGAAGGGACCAAAGCGCCACAAGCCTTCGCGGCGTCGCAGCGCAGCCGGAATGCCCGGCAATCCATGCCGGGAACGCATGGCTGCCATGTGGCTCAGCGCGTCAGCGCGCCGGCGATCAGCTTGTGCAGCCGGCCATGGATGTCGGCGTTGCCGGCAATCAACTCGCGCCGCTCCACCATCCGCTCGCCGCCGCGATAGTCGCTCGCAAAGCCGCCGGCCTCCTTCACCAGCAGCAGCCCGGCCGCCACGTCCCAGGGCTGCAATCCCTCCTCCCAGAAGCCGTCGTAGCGGCCCGCCGCCACCCAGGCGAGATCGAGGCTCGCCGCCCCGAAGCGCCGCACGCCGGCCACCTCGGGGATCACGGCCGCGAGGATCGCCTCGAAGCGCGCGGCGTCGCCATGGCCGCGATAGGGAATGCCGGTCGCCAGCAGCGCGTCGGCCATCTGCGTCCGGCCCGACACCCGCAGGCGGCCATTGTGCAGCCAGGCGCCGCGCCCGCGCTCGGCCCAGAAGGTCTCGTCGGTCAGCGGCTGGTAGACGACACCGGCAAGCGTCACGCCATGATGCTCGACCGCGACCGAGATGGCGAAGTGCGGGATGCCGTGCAGGAAGTTGGAGGTGCCATCCAGCGGGTCGATGATGAAGCGCGGCGAGTCGGGCGCCTCGCCCGGGATTTCGCCCCCCTCCTCCAGCAGGAATCCGAAGCCCGGCCGGGCGCGCTGCAGTTCCTCCACCAGCGTTCGCTCGGCCGCCCTGTCGGCCTGGCTCACGAAGTCGGCCGGCCCCTTGCGGCTCACCTGCAGCTGCGCCACCTCGCCGAAGTCGCGCCTCAGCTTCGGCGCCGCCTTGCGGCAGGCCCGCTCGATCACGGTGATGAGGGCGGATTGATTGCTCATGGGCGCCTTCCGGCGCGCCGCCCACCGCCCCGCGCCCCCGCCCGACCGCCCGGCAGGATCGCCCGAGGGCGGGTCGGGCGGAACCGCGCGGCGGTGGCCGAGGACAGCCTGTCCCGCACTACCCTCAATCCGCCCGCCGCACGTAGCTCTGCTCGTAGACGTCCACGATGATGCGCGTGCCGCTCTCGATGTGCGGCGGCACCATGATGCGCACGCCATTCTCCAGCACGGCCGGCTTGTAGCTCGAGCTCGCCGTCTGCCCCTTCACCACCGCATCGGCCTCGACGATCAGGCACTCCACCTGCTCGGGCAGCTGCACCGAGATGGGCTTTTCCTCGTACAGCTCCATCATCACGTCTATGCCATCGGTCAGGAAGGCCGCCGCCTCGCCCAGCAGGTCCCTCGGCAGCGTCACCTGCTCGTAGCTCTCCTTGTCCATGAAGACGAGATTGTCGCCCTCGGCATAGAGATACTGGAAGTCCTTTGTGTCGAGCCGCACCCGCTCGACGACTTCGGCCGAGCGGAAGCGCACGTTCGTCTTGCGCCCGTCGATCAGATTCTTCATCTCGACCTGCATGTAGGCGCCGCCCTTGCCGGGCTGGGTGTGCTGCGTCTTCACCGCACGCCAGATGCCGCCTTCATATTCGATGATGTTGCCGGGACGGATGTCCACGCCGCTGATCTTCATGCGTCACCTTGTTCGCTGGGGTTGGCGCGCCTTAGCGCATGGCGCGCGCGAAAGCCAAGATGGCCGCGGCCGGGTCGGGCGCGTTCCACACCGCGGCCGACACCGCGAGGAAATCCGCGCCTGCCGCGACCAGCGGGCGGCAGTTGGCCGGCGTGATCCCGCCGATCGCGACGCAGGGAATGGGCGAGATCGCCGTCCACCAGCCGAGGATCGCCGGCTCGGCATGATGCTCGACGGCCTTGGTCGCCGTGTCGAAGAAGGCCCCGAAGGCGACATAGTCGGCGCCCGCCTCGCCGGCTTCCATGGCGAGGTGCCGGCTGCCATGGCAGGTGACGCCGATCTGCGCGGCCCGGCCGAGCAGCGCCCGCGCCTCGGCGACGCTGCCGTCCGTCTGCCCCAGGTGGACGCCGTCGGCGCCCGCCGCCTTCGCAAGGTCGGCGCGGTCGTTCACGATGAAGGCGACACCCTGCGCGGCGCAGATCGGCTTCAGGCGCGCCGCCGCCGCGAGAACCTCGCCATCCGCCACGTCCTTCAGCCGCAGCTGGTAGGCCGCCACCGGCCCGCCGACGGCAAGCACCGCTTCCAGCGCACGCGCATGCCCCTCAAGCCCGAAGGCCGGCGGCGAGATGAGGTAGAGCTGGCAGGGCGGGCGCGGCTCGGCCGCAAGCCGCTCGGCGAAACCGGGGTCGATCTGGTCGTCCATCAGCCGGCCCGTAGCGCGACAAGGGTCACATAGTCACGCACCCGCCAGTCATGTGCCGCCGTCTCGTCGATGCGCCGAAATCCGCCCGCCTCCACCGCGGCGCGGATCGCCCCCGTTTCCCAGGCCGCAAATCCATTCACATGGCCCGGCCAGGCGCGAACTGCGTCCGCCGTCTGGAAGCCGAGCACCAGGCGGCCGCCGGGCTTCAGCACGCGGGCGAGTTCGCCGATCGGCGTTTCGAGGTCGGCCCAGAAATAGAGGCTGTTGACGCTGGCGGCCTTGTCGAGGCTCGCGTCATCGAGCGGCAGGGCCTCGGCCTGCCCCACCATGACTCGCGCCGCCGGCAGGCGCAGGTGCAACAGCGGCAGATGCTCGAAGCGGTGCACCTCCACGCCCCCCAGCGCTGCCACCTCCTGGCGCAGCGCCGCGACCGCCTCGCCGCTCATAATGGCGCGCCATTCCTTTTCGTTTGGCAGTATCACGCGGTCGAGCCGATTCTGGTCGCCGTAACGAGGGTCGCTCGACGGCTCGACTTTGATCTTGGCGACGAAGGCGACGCCGTTGAGATCGGCCAGTCCGCGCAAGATGCGCTTCGCCTTCGCGGCGTCGCTCATGTCCTCGGGATCG
>JBKBUL010000010.1:0-41273 GCA_046290045.1 Sphingomonadaceae bacterium | reverse complement strand
GCGGCCGAACTTTTTGGGCGGACCCGTCACCGGTGGCCGCTGTTGCGTGTGGTTGGTGGTGGCTGCCTCCGCGGCCCTGCTGGCGCTCGCCACGATCCCGGCCGGGCCGGCGGCGGCACAGGGCATGCGGGTGATGGATGGGCGCGCCGGCACGGTCATGACGGTGCCGGTCAACAAGTCGCAGGTGCTGAAGCTCGATCGCGCCTTCTCGCGCGCGATGGTCGGCAACCCCGAGATCGCCGACATCATGCCGCTCAACGTCAACAGCGTCTATGTGCTGGGGCGCAAGGCGGGCTCGACCAATCTCGCCCTCTACGACCGCCGCGGCGATCTGATCGCGGTCGTCGATGTCGTCGTCGGCCCGGACGTGGTCGGCCTGAGGCGGCAGATCGCCGAAAGCTTCCCCGGCGAGGAAGTCCGCATCCGCAACTCGAACGAGTCGCTGGTGCTGGAAGGAACGGTCTCCAGCGGACTGGTCGCCGAGCGCGTCTTTGCCATGGCCGAGACCTTCGCGCCGCAGAAGGTGCTGAACCTGATGTCGGTTGGCTCGCCGCAGCAGGTGCTGCTCGAGGTGCGCGTCTCGGAGATGCAGCGCGGGACCGTGAAGCAGCTGGGCCTCAACAGCTTCTCCTGGGGCACCGGCACCAGCCCGACGCGCGGCTCGATCACGGGCGGCGCCGGCGATGTCAGCGGCAGCTTCACGGCGACGCTCGGAATCCTCGCGCCCAACATCAACCTGCAGCTCGAAGCGCTGGAGCGGCAGGGCCTCATCCGGACGCTCGCCCAGCCCAACCTCGTCGCGCTGTCGGGCGAGACGGCGAGCTTTCTTGCCGGCGGCGAGTTCCCGGTTCCGACCGGGGTCAGCCAGAACGGGCAGGTCTCGGTCGAGTTCAAGCAGTTCGGGGTCAGCCTGTCGTTCACGCCGACGGTGCTGACCGACGGCCTCGTCAACCTGCGCGTCGCACCCGAGGTCAGCTCGATCGACCGCGAGGCCTCGGTGGTGCTGTCGGGAATCGTGATTCCGGGGCTGAAGGTCCGCCGGGCGCTCACGTCGCTGGAGCTGCGCGACGGCCAGTCCTTCGCGATCGCTGGCCTCATCCAGTCCGACTTCACCGACACCATCCGCGCCATTCCGCTGCTCGGCCGGATCCCCATCATCGGCGCGCTGTTCCGCTCCACCTCGTTCAACAAGCAGGAAACCGAGCTGGTGATCACGGTGACGCCGCGGATCGTGCGCCCCGTCGCCCCGAGCCAGCTGGCCCTGCCGACCGATCGCGTGCTGCCGCCCTCGGAAGCCGACCTGTTCCTGCTCGGCAGGAGCAGCCGCAAGGCCCCCGCGCGACCCGCCGGGGCCCCGACCGTCGGCGGAATCGACGCCGACCATGGCCATATCGTGAGGTAATGATGCGCAAGACATCCCCGCTGATCGCCTTCCTCCTTCTGGGCGCCGGACCGGCGGTGTCGGCTGGTGCCGACCCCGATTTCGGCGCGTCCGTGCGGCAGAACATCCTTGTGCAGACGGCCGATCCCGATCCGCGCTATCGTGGCGTTCCGATCGAGGGCGGGATCGGCGCCCCGAACGTGTCGGCCGTACGCCGCTACATGACGGGCACCATCCGGCCGCCGCAGCGCCCCGATGGCCGCGGCGCTGTCGGTGGGGCCGGCGAGCAACGCGCGAGCGGCGCCAATGCCGGCACGGGAGACCGGCCGTGACGCTCGTCGAGAAGGTCCTCGGAGGCGAGGAAGCGAAGATGGACCAGGACCTGCCCTGGAAGCGCGGCGCGGATCGCGGCGAAGGCGGGCGCGCCCGCGCAGTGCTGATGCTGAAGGACCCGGCACGCGCGCCCACGCCCGAGGCGCTCGCCGCCGCCGGGATCGACGCCCGGTTCGAGGCGTCGGCGATCGCCGAGGTGGTGGAAGGCGCGGACCTGCTCAGCGAGGCCGATGCGCTGGTGGTCGAGATCGCGCCCGGCGATCCCAGGGCCATGGAAGCCTTCGACCGGCTCGTGCATCTGGCTGCCGGCGACACCGCGGTGATCGCTGTGGTCGATGGCCTGACGGTTGCCGACACGCGGGCGCTGCTGCGCGCCGGTGCGGCCGATGCGCTGCCGCTTCCCTTCTCGGCCGAGGAGCTTCGCCAGTCGCTGGAACCGGTTCGCCGGCCGCAGCGCGCCGGCGCCGGCCGGCCCGGTGTCGCCGAGCCGAGCCGCCAGGGGCGGATTGTTGCCCTCATGGGCGTGCTGGGCGGCGTCGGCACGACCTCGCTTGCGACCCAGGCCGGGATCCTCTGGTCGGGCAGCGCGAAGGTCTGCCTGATCGATTTCGACATCCAGTTCGGCAATGCCGCGCTCTACCTCGATCTCAGGCCTTCGCTGACGCTCGGCGACCTGATCGCCGACTATGAACGGCTCGATCCCGAGCTCATCCAGTCGGTTGCGATGCGCCACGCCTCGGGTTTGAGCGTGATTGCCAACCCCGTCGACATCAACCCGCTCGACATGGTGTCGATCGAGTTCGTGGACCGGATCCTGCGCCTGGCGGCCCAGTCCTTCGACGTGGTGCTGGTCGATCTGCCGACGGCCTGGACGGAGTGGACGATCCGCATCCTCGAGCGGGCCGACATCGCGCTGATGGTGACCGACCTGTCGGTCGCCGGCATCCATCAGGCGCGCCGCCAGCTCGAGATGTTCGAGGCGAACAACCTGATCCCCAAGACGAAGATCCTGGCGAACCGGGTGCAGACCAACCTCTTCGGCAAGGTCGATCTGAAGGACAGCGAGGCGGTGCTGGGGCGCAAGATCGCCTTTACCGTCGCCGAGGACGCCGCGACCATGCGCAGCGCCAACGACGAGGGAAGGCCGATCAAGGAGATCAAGTCCGGCTCGCGGATCGCCAAGGATCTGAAGGCGCTCGCCGAGGCGCTGGAGGCCATCCCGGTTGCTGAAAGCGCGGTGAAGTCATGAAGTGGACCGGTGGCAAGTTCGGGAAGGCCGCAACCCCCGAGCCGAAGGCGCAAGCCCCCGAGGCAGCGCCAGCAGCGGCCGCACCCAAGCGCCCGGCCGCCGCCGAGGGGCCGCGCATGGACGTGAACACCGAGCTCAAGGTGGAGATGCACCAGAAGCTGCTGGACCGCATCAACCTGGGCGCGCTCGAGACCATGTCCCGCGAGCAGGTCGGCCGCGAGATCGGCGACATCGTCGCCGAGATGCTGGCTGAGTTGAACAAGGCGCTGAACCTGAGCGAACGCAAGCAGCTGGTCGAGGACATTCTCGACGAGCTGCTCGGCCTCGGGCCGCTGGAGCCGCTGCTCAAGGACGCGACCATCACCGAAATCATGGTGAACACGGCCTATATCGTGTTCGTCGAGCGGGCCGGCCGGATCGAGGAGACGAAGGCACGCTTCGCCGACAACAAGCATCTTCTGAGGATCATCCAGAAGATCGTCTCGGGCATGGGCCGGCGGATCGACGAAAGCTCGCCCATGGTGGACGCGCGCCTGCCCGACGGCAGCCGGGTCAACGCCATCATTCCGCCGCTCGCGGTCGATGGCCCGATCCTGACAATCCGGAAATTCTCGAAGAAGCCCATCGACATGGACAAGCTGGTGTCGCTGGGCGCGATGCCGCCGGCCTGTGCCGAGGTGCTGCGCGCCGTGGTCCGCGGCCGGCGCAACGTGCTGATCTCGGGCGGCACCGGCTCGGGGAAGACGACCATGCTGAACGCCATGTCCGCCTCCATCGGCGAGCATGAGCGGGTGGTGACGATCGAGGATTCGGCGGAGCTTCAGCTGCAGCAGCGCCACGTCATCCGGCTGGAGACCCGACCGGCCAACCTCGAGGGCCGCGGCGAAATCACCCAGCGCGACCTCGTGAAGAACGCGCTGCGGATGCGCCCCGACCGGATCGTGCTCGGCGAATGCCGGGGCGGCGAGGCCTTCGACATGCTGCAGGCCATGAACACCGGCCACGACGGCTCGATGACGACCATCCACGCCAACACCCCGCGCGACGCGCTCTCGCGTCTCGAGCAGATGATCGGCATGTCCGGCCTCGAGATCAGCCCCAAGGCGGCGCGCTCGCAGATCGCGTCGGCGATCCAGGTCGTGCTCCAGCTCGAACGCCTGTCGGACGGGAAGCGGCGCCTGACCAGTGTCGCCGAAGTGACCGGCCAGGAAGGCGAGACGGTGCTGATGCAGGAGATCTTCCGCTTCGACCGGCAGGGCATCGACGCCCAGGGCAATGTGATCGCCGAGCTGAAACCGACGGGCATCCGGCCGAAGTTCATGGAGTATCTGTCGGCCCGCGGCATCGACCTGCCCGGCCACCTGTTCGATCCCTATCGCCGGCTGGAGACGGCGGCATGATCCTGCCCAGCGAGAACATCCTGTTCATGACGCTGCTGTTCTTCGCAGTCGTCATGCTGGTGGAAGGCGCCTGGTTCTACTGGCGCGACGTGCATGCGCCGCGCACGCGCGTGAACCGGCGGCTGGAGATGCTGAAGTCCGGCGCGCTGACCGAGGAGGTGGAGGCCGCGCTGGTGCGCAACAGCCGCAAGCGCAGCGAATCGCTGATGTCGCGCGTGCTGCAGGGCCTCGAGCTGAAGCTGAACCAGGCCGGCATCCGCATGGCGCCGGAGAAGCTGCTGATGTACATGGGCGGCGGCACGCTGGGCATCGCGGTGCTCAGCCCGCTGCTGCTGGGCATCGCCGGCGCGCTCGACAGCCCGGCCGCCATTCTGCTGGTCCTCGGCTTCGCGGTCGGCCTCGGCATCGTGATCCCGCTCGTGCTCATCGACCGCAAGGCCCACAAGCGGATGAAGAAGTTCGAGGAGCAGTTCCCGGTCGCGCTCGACATCTTCGTTCGCGGCCTTCGCGCCGGCCACCCGGTGACCGGCGCGCTCGACCTCCTCGTCGAGGAAATGCCCGATCCCATCGGCTCGGAATTCGCGATGGTCGCCGCCGAGATCAGCTATGGCTATGACCTGCGCGACGCGCTGTTCAACCTCGCGCACCGCGTCCAGTCACCCGACATCCAGATGTTCGTCGTGTCGGTTGCGATCCAGAGCGAGACGGGGGGCAACCTCGCCGACGTTCTCGACGGGCTCACCCGCGTGATCCGCGAGCGCCAGTCGATGGTGCTCAAGGTCCGCGCGCTCGCCGGCGAAGGCAAGATGACCGGAATCGTCCTCTCGGTGCTGCCCGTCATCACCTTCTGCGGCGTGTTCGCGATGCAGCCGAACTTCTTCCTCGACGTCGTCGATGACCCCTGGTTCCTGCCAGGCGTCGTCGGCCTGTTCGTCTGGTATTCGATCGGCATCCTGCTGATGCGCAAGCTGATCGCGCTGAAGGTCTGACGCGCGATGGACAGCAACCTCATGACCTGGCTCATCCTCGCGATGGTCTTCGCAGCCGTGGTGCTCGCCGTGATGGCGGTGGCCCCGCTGCTCGGCCGCAAGGTCAACCTCGCCCAGCGCCTGTCCACCACGCCGACCGCACAGGACCTGCAGATGCAGGGCGCCGGCCCGCAGTCCCTCCGGACCGACCAGACATCGTCTGTCTGGGCGAAGCTCGTCGCCGAGGTCGAGAAGCGAGGGCTTTCGCTGCAGGATTCGAAGTCGAACCTGCTGGCCGAAAAGCTGGCGCTGGCCGGCTATCATCAGCCCTATGCGGTGCGCGCCTTCGTGCTGATCCGCACCGTCGGCACGCTTGCGCTGCCCACCCTCGCCTATCTCTTCATCCTGGTCACCGGCATGTCCCTCACGCCGATGAAGACCTACATGGTCCTCGTCGCCGCGGCAGCCGCGGGCCTCTACATTCCGAACGTCATCGTCAGCGGCCGGGCTGACCGACGCAAGACGGAAATCCTGAACGGCTTTCCCGACGCGCTCGACCTGATGCTGGTCTGCGTCGAGGCCGGCCTCGGGATCGACGCCTGCTTCGCCCGTGTCGGCGAGGAGATCGTCGAGCTGCACCCGAAACTGTCGGAGCTGTTCGCCGGCGTCTCGCTGGAGCTTCGGGCCGGCCGGGCCCGCGCCGAGGCGCTCAAGAACATGGCGAAGAAGAGCGGCGTGCCCGAGATCCAGTCCTTCTGCACGCTCATCATCCAGTCGGACCGGCTCGGCTCGTCGATCGGCCAGGCGCTCAAGGTCTATGCCGGGGAAATGCGCGAGGCTCGCCGCATGCGGGCCGAGGAAAAGGCGCACCGCCTGCCCGTTCTGCTGTCGGTGCCGCTCGTCATGTTCCTGCTGCCCGTGATGGTGGGCGTGCTCATGCTGCCGGCGGCGATTGCCATGCGCGACACCTTCGACCAGCAGGCCGAGCGATGAGCCGCGCGGCCGCCGCCAGCGGAACGATGCTCGCGCCGCTCGCGATCGGCTTTCTCCTCGCCGACGGCGCGGCGGCCGAGGCGAAGGCGACGCTGCCGGCCATCCAGCCCGTGGACGATCTCCCGGCCCGGTCGGCTGGCACCACGATCGAGCGCGGCAAGGCCGAGTTGCGGGCAGGTCGCCCGGCCGACGCGGTGGCCGCCTTCCGCGAGGCCCTGGCCGCCGATCCGCAATCGGTCGAAGCGTTGTCGGGCATGGCCGTCGCCTATGACCAGCTCGGCCGGCACGACCTGTCGCGGCCGCTCTACGAGGCAGCGCTGATCCTCGATCCGCGCTCCCCCGTGCTGCTCTACAACTATGGCCTGTCGCTGCACCTGCAGCGCGACCGCGCCGGCGCGCTCCGCTTCCTGGGGCTCGCCGCGGCCGGCGGCGACGCCGAGGTGGAAACAGCCGCCCTGAAGCTCATCGCCCGACTCGATCCGCAGCGGATGCAGGCCGCGGGCCCGCAGCAGGCGTCGGCCGCGCCTGCCCAAGTGGCGGAACAGCAGCCGCCCGAGCGCCCCGCCATGCGCACCGCCGGCGTCGAAGCCGGGGCCGCACCCGCCATCGCGCCCGCCACGGCACCGGGCGCCGCCGCCCTGCCCCGCGGCCCGGCGCTGGTCCGCACCAGCGAGCATGAGGTCCGCCTCGTCCTCGCGCCGGCAGCAGCGGCGCCGGCCCCGCTCGTCGCCGAGCTTGGCGCGGATGCCGTGGCCGCCCTTCCGGTTGCCGGACTCAGCGCCCGAGAGGATGCCGCCATCCAGGCGCGCGAGGAGGCGGCCGTGGCCGCCGAAGCCTTGGCGCTGGCCCGCGCCGAGGCCGCGCGGCGCGAAGCCGAGGCGCTTGCAGCGCTTGCGCCTGCCCTGCGCGAGACGCTGGCGGCCGCAGCCAGCGCAGCAGCGCCGGGCCGGGCACCAGGCTCCCTCGCGCCGGCGGCGGTGGCCGCGCCCGCCCGCCCGCTTCGCCCCGAGCCGTCGGAACAGGTGGAGACCCTGCTCGCCAGCAGCACGCCCGAAGCCGGGCCGCCCGCGGCTGGCCGGCTCGAAGCGCAGCAGATTCTGGCCCTGGCCCTGGCGCAGCCGGCGCTCGGCCCGCAGCG
The DNA here is from genome assembly GCA_046290045.1 of Sphingomonadaceae bacterium. Taxonomy (GTDB): domain Bacteria; phylum Pseudomonadota; class Alphaproteobacteria; order Sphingomonadales; family Sphingomonadaceae; genus Sandaracinobacteroides. The sequence goes on along the minus strand of JBKBUL010000010.1, from coordinate 33,811 downwards.
GCGCAACCCCCAGGCCCGGGAGGCCCGGCTGCTGCCCCCGGCCGAGCCGCAGCCCCGGCCGCGCCGCGCCTTCGAGGCGCCCTTCGACAGCGACGATGCCCGGCTCAACGGCTTCGCCCGGCGGGTGCAGAGCGGCGAAGCCGATCCCGCCGTCGCGATTGCGCGCCTCGAGGCCCTGCTCGAGCGGCTGCAGGCCGCCTGATGCCGCACGCTCGACGCCTCGCGGCGATCGGCACCCTCGCGATTCTGGCCGTCCTCGCGGGAGCCGTGGCGGCCGAGCCCGCCCGCCCCGATCCGGCCGGCGAGGCGCTTGCCCTCGAGTTCATCGATTCGGCGCTCGCCGAAGGGCGCCTTGCGGATGCCGACGAACTGCTCGCCCGCGCCCGGCTACGCGGCGACAGCCCGGAGCTCCAGTTGCGGAGGGCGGAGCTGCTGGCCGCGGCCGGCCGCACCGAAGATGCCGCCAATGCCCTCGAGCCGCTTGCGGGCGTGGCCGGCATCGGCCCGCGCGCACGCACCGCCCGGGCGCTGATCGACTTGCGCGCCGGGCGTCTCGACCAGGCCGAAGCCGGGCTTCGCGCCGTAATCGCGATCGATCCGGCCCAGCCGCGCGCCTGGAACGCGCTCGGCGTGCTTGCCGACCGCCGGCGCGACTGGCCGGCCGCCGAGGACGCCTATGCCCGCGCGCTCGCGCTGGCGCCGGCCCGCGCCGACATCCTCAACAACCGCGGCTGGTCGCGGCTGCTGCAGGGCCGCCACGCCGAGGCCGAGGCCGATCTCGTCGCCGCGCTTGCGGCCGCACCGGGCCTGACCTCGGCCCAAACAAACCTGCGCCTCGCCCGCGCGCTGCAGGGCCGCTATGCCGAGGCCTTCGCGGGGGCCTCGCGCGAGACGCTGGCGCGCGACCTCAACACCGTCGGCTTCGGTGCTCTGGCCCGCGGTGATCTCGCCATGGCCGAAACCTATTTCGCCCGCGCCATCGAAGCGAACGACCGGCACGACCGAACCGCCGAAGCCAATCTCGCCTATCTCGCAGCCCTCCGCGCGCAGGCCCAGCCGCCCCGCCCGTGACGCCGGCCGACCTCCTCATCCTCGGAGCGCTGCTGTGCCTCCTCGTCGGGGCGGGGTTCGACCTCGCCCGCTTCGAGATCCCCGACACGCTGTCGATCCTGCTTCTGGTCGGCGCCGTCATTCTCGGCCTGCTGACCCCCGGCTTTGGCTGGGGCAGCCATGCGCTCGCCCTGCTTGCGATGTTCGCCGTCGGCCTGCTGCTGTTTGCGCTGGGCTGGATGGGCGGCGGCGACGTGAAGCTGCTGACCGCCTTTGCCGCCTGGACGGGGCTGAAGGGCCTGCCCCTCTTCCTCACCGGGGTGGCGCTGGCCGGCGGCGTGCTCGCGCTGGTGCTGATCGGCACCCGAAGCGCGCTGAAGGCGGCCGGCCGGGCACCGGAGACCATGCCGAAGCTGTTCCGGCCCGACGCGCCGATGCCCTATGCAGTCGCCATCGCGGCCGGCGGGATCTTCTGGGCGCTGCGCAGCGGGTCGATCGGCTGAGCCGCCGCCCGGCTGGCCCTCAGGCGGCTTCGGCGAGCGCCGGCCGACCGACCGACTGGGCCAGCAGCACGTAGAGCTTGCCGATGTCCGAGGAGAGCAGCACGGTCGCGAAGGAGTCGCCGTCCGGGTCGCGAAGCACCCGGCCCATCAGCGTCTCGAACTGGTCGAGATAGCGGGCCGCCTCCGCGCGGAAGGTCTCGTCATGCTGATAGTGGCGCGCGATCTTGCGCGCGCTCTCCCGGTCGGCGAGGCGCACCGTCTGCCGCGCGAACACGCCCCGGTCGCCCTTCAGATAGCGATCCCAGGCGTCGGGCGAGACATCGATGTCGAGCAGTTGCGCCACATCGACCGCGACTTCGCCCAGCCGCTCGACCAGCCGGACCGAGCGCGCCGCCAACGTGTCGCGTGCGCGCACGTCCATGCGCGTGTCCACCTCGTCCACCCGGGCCTCGGTCTCGGCGACCGTCTTCATCAGGTCCACGAGCTGCGCTGCCAGCCGCTCGGAGGCCGCCGCCGCCGTGGCGGTCGCCTTGCTGACGGCTTCCTCCAGCGACACGATCTGCAGCCGGATCGGCGCCCCGAAGGCGGCCTCGGCCTTGGTCGAGGCCAGCTCGTCGAGCCGCGCCTCGGCCTCGCTGACGACCGCGCCCAGCAGCGCCTGGATTTCCGCCGAGGTCGCGTTCACCGACTGGCGCACCTGCATCACATTCTCGACCATGCGCTGCGCGGCCTGGATGGCCGTCTGCTCGGTCGTCGAATGGATGTCACCGACGGTGGCGCGCGCCGCCTCGAAATGGCCAGCGAGCGTCTCGGCAAGCGCCACAACCGCCTGCTGGTCCCGCTCGAAGGCGGCCGCCGCGTCGCGAAGCAGGGCGCCCTGTGACTCGATCCGCTCGGCGAGCGCGTCAAGCTGGCCGGCGAGCGCGCGACCCCGGTCGGCAAGCGCATCCACCTCGGCGGCAACCGCTGGAATCCGGGTCGAGGCCTCCGCCCCGAAGCTGTCGAGCGCCGGAACGAGTGCTCCCACCTGGTCATCGAGCGCCGCGACATCCGCGCCGCGCGCGCTGACCTCAACGGCCAGCCGGTCGAGATGGCCAATGGCCCGATCGACGGCTTCAGCCGTGTCCGCGATCTGGCCGGCGACTGCCGCCTGGAGGGTTGCGATCCGCGCCTCGATGGCGGCTGCCGCCTCGTCGGCCGCGGCCCGCGCCTGCTGGCCGGCTTCGGCCTGCTGCGCCTGCAGGGCGAGAAGTTGGGCTTCCATCGCCTTCACGCCTTCGGACAGGCGGGCGCGCATGCGCGCCTCCGCCTCGGCCTGGGCCGAATCGAGCGCGGCCACCCGGGTCTCGAGCGCCGATGTCGATGTCCGGAGATTGGCCGCCAGCGTGTCGGCCGCCGCTTCCTGCCGGGCTTCCAGCGCCCCGATCTGCGATTCGAGCGCAGCGATGGTCTCGGCCATCACGGCTTCAAGCGCCCGGGCTGTTTCGGCGTGGCGCGCCTGCAGCATCTCGAGCCGCGCCTCCACCCCGCCGATCCCGGCCGTCGCCTGCTCGGCAAAGCCGGCCGCCAGTCGCTGCTGGTCGGACAGCTGGGCCTTGAGCTGGGCGGCAGCGCCCAGCACCACGTCGAGCCGCTGGCCGATCGCCCGGGTCCCCTCGGTTCCGAAGGCGTCGATCTCGGCCATGGCGCGGGCAACGAGCGCCTCCAGCCTCGAGCCCTGTTCGCCGATTCGTGCGCCGACCTGCTCGAAGGCCTCGGCCGAGCGCTCGAGAACGCCGGTGACGGCGGCATCGAGGGTATAGGCGCGGTTGGCGATCGCCTTGGTCGTCTCGGCCGAGGTCACCCCGATATCGTCCAGGAGGCGCCGCATGCCGGTGATGCTCTCGGCGGCCTCCGCGCCGACATCGCGGCTGCGCTGCGCGACTTCGGCCAGCATGGCAGAGAGGCCGTTGATCTGGTCGGCGGCACCCGCGCCGGCCTCGCGCAGCAGGCGCTCCGACTCGCGCACCCTGCCTTCCAGCGCCGGCAACTGCCCCGCCAGCCGGTCGGCCGCCTCGCCCATGTCGGTCGCGGCCATCACCATGGTTCCGGCCGCCACCTCGAGGCCCGTTGCAGCGCTCGCGAGGCTGGTCGCACGGCCGTTCGCCGTCTCGTTGAGGCGGTCGAGCTTGCCGAGCGCATCGACGATGAGGCCATCGATCCGCGCGAGCTGCGACTCGAGATCGCCGGCCAGCCGCCGCGCCGTGTCGATGCGGGCCTCCATTTCGCTGATGTCCGGATCGCTGGCCCCGAGCGGCAGGAAGGCTGCGATCAGCAGCAGCACGATGATCGGCGGGAACAGGGCGGTTGCATGTTCGGAGAGGAAGCCCTGCCCCGGCAGCCAGGCCGCGCCGGGCAGAAGCGCTGCGCCCACCGTCACCGCGAACCAGGCGAGCGCGACGGCACCCAGCATCCACAGCGGCCACTGGCGGCGGGCCTCGAAACCGAAGGCGGAACGGCTCATCGCCCTGTGCTCCCGGGCTGCCGGCTTGCGGATACGGACACGGCCAATCCCCTCCTCATCCACTAGCTTTTGTCGTCTAGCGCCCAGTTGATACCATATCTGGTAGAGGCTGCCAGTCCCGCCAGCCTCCCCGAGGTCATCCATCCACAGCAAATTTCGCGGGCGCGCCATGCCTCACCTAACGGCCGGCAGGCACGGTCCTGAAGCGCGGGAGGCGGTTCGCGCTCAGCGGGTGACGAAGCAGGGCCGCCCGGCAGCCGACAGCTTCGCGCACAGGTCGCTCGCTTGCGCGCGGTCGGCAAAGGGCCCGACCTGCAGGCGAACCAGCCCGGCGCGCGGCGCGTAGAGCGGCGTCTGCCCCTTCAGCAGCGCGGCCGATTGCGCAACGACCGTCGCCCAGGCGGTGCGCGCCGCCTGCTCGGTGGCATAGGCGCCCAGCTGCACGCGCCAGCCCTCGCCCGCCGGCTGGGCGCTGGCCGGCGGCGACGACGGCCGGGCCACCGGCCGGGCCGCCGGCGTGGGCCGGGGCGCCGGCCCCTCGGATTCGGCCTCCTCCTCGCTGCGGGCATCGGCAAGCTCGATCGCGGCCACGTCGGTCGTTGCCGGTTCGGCCGGCTGCGCCAGTTCCGCCATCACCACCGCAACGGGGCGGCCGGACGCCAGTGCCTGTGCGGCTGCCTCGCCGCGCGCCCGCTCCTCGGGCGCGAGCCGGCCCGCCATTCGATTGGCCTCGGCCGCAGCGGGGGCCAGCCCGCCTTCGCGCGCGCGCACGACATAGGCATAGCCCAGCGCCGGGTTGCGCGGCACGCCATCGCCCGAGAAATGCGCGACGCCGAGCACATAGGCGGCGCGGACATCGCCGCGATCGGCCGCCGTGCGCAGATGGCCGAGCGCCTCGGCCCGCCGGCCACGCTGCCACAGCGCGATCCCGAGGCTCGCGGTGGCGGGCACATGGCCGCGCGCTGCCGCCCGGCGCCACAGTTCGATCGCCTGGTCCATGTCGGGCGGAACGCCGCGCCCCAGCGCATGCGCCTGGCCCAGGTGAAACAGGGCGTCGGGATCGTTGCGCGCCGCCGGCCCCTGCCACAGCTCGACGGCGGCCGCCGCGTCGCCCGCGCGCCAGCGCGCAAGCCCCTCGGCCACCGAGGCAGCCGCGGGTGCGGGAAGGAGCAGGCCGAAGGCGAGAACAGCCGCGATCAGGCGCACGCGCGAATGACCTCCCCGCCCTTCACCACCATCGTCACGCGCCCCGAGACCGGCAGTCCGTCGAACGGCGTGTTGCCGGCAAGGCCCGGCAGATGGTCGGACTCGATCCGCCACGGCGCGTCGGGGTCGAACAGGATCAGATCGGCCGGGGCGCCGACGGCAAGGCTGCCGCCGGGCAGCCCGAAGCGGGCCGCCGGCGCCGCCGACAGCAGCGCCAGCAGCCGCGGCAGGGTGAGCGTGCCATCGTGGACCATCGACAGCCCGAGCGCGAGCAGCGTCGCCGCGCCGGCCGCGCCCGGCTCCGAATCGGCAAAGGGCAGGCGCTTGTCCTCCTGCGTGCGCGGGTCGTGGCGGCTCGCCAGCATGTCGATGGTGCCGTCGGCAAGGCCGGCGCGCACGGCCAGCCGGTCGGCCTCGTCGCGCAGCGGCGGCGACAGGCGCGCGAAGCTTCGCCAGCCGGCCAGCGCCAGGTCCGACAGCAGCGCATAGGCAGGCGCAGTCGCCGCCGTGACATCCTGGCCCGCGGCCTTGGCCGCACGGACCAGGTCGATCGCCTCGGCCGTCGAGAGGCAGGCAAAGTGGAGCGCGGCGCCGGCCTCGCGCGCCAGCCTCAGGTCGCGCGCCACCTGCACCGCCTCGGCCGCAGCCGGGGCGGCTGGAAGCCCCAGCCTCGTTGCCATCTCGCCCTCGGTCGCCACCGCGCCGGCCGTCAGCGCCGGGCATTCGGCGTGCGCCACCACCACCAGCCCGAGGCCAGCCGCGTAGCGCAGCAGGCGCAGCATCACCTGGGCGTCGACGATCGCGGCGCGCCCCGTCGCCACGCCGATCGCGCCCGCCTCGCGCATCAGCGCCAGTTCCGACAGCTCCCGGCCGGCGAGCCCGCGCGTCGCGGCCGCGAGCGGCCGCACCCAGAGCCGTGGCTTGCCCAGCCGCTCCGCCCGCTCGATCAGCGCCGGGTCGTCGAGCGGCGGCGACTGGTCGGGCATCAGGAGCGCACTGGTGATCCCGCCCGCGACCGAGGCCTCGACATCGGTGCGGAACACGCCCGCGTCGATGAGGCCGGGCGCGAGCACCCGCCCCTTCGCCTCGATCACGCGGGCCGAGGCAGACGCAGCAAGCCCGGGCCCGACGGCGACGATCGACCGGTCGGCCACCAGCAGGTCGCCGCGCGCCTCGGTGCCCAGCGCGGGATCGACCAGCCGGGCATCCCGGAAGAGCAGGGCCGTCATGCCCGGCCCTCGCGCCGGGGGCGGGTCAGCACGTCGAGGCAGGCCATGCGGACGGCGACGCCCATCTCCACCTGTTCGGTGATCGCCGAGCGCTGGATGTCGTCGGCGACGTCGGAGTCGATTTCCACCCCCCGGTTCATCGGGCCGGGGTGCATCACCAGCACGTCGGGCGCGCAAGCCTGGAGGCGGGCGCGGGTCAGGCCGAAGGTGCGGAAATATTCGCGCGTCGAGGGCACCAGCGCGCCCTCCATCCGCTCGCGCTGCAGGCGCAGCATCATCACCACGTCGGCCCCCTCGAGGCCGGCCGCCATGTCGGTGAAGGGCGTCACGCCGAAGCGCTCGACGGCAGCCGGCATCAGAGTCGCGGGCGCAACGGCGCGCACCTCGGCGCCCAGGGCTGCGAGCAGGTGGAAGTTGGAACGCGCCACCCGGCTGTGGGCGATGTCGCCGCAGATGGCGATCCGGAGGCCCGCGATCCGCCCCTTGCGGCGGCGGATCGTCAGCGCATCAAGCAGCGCCTGCGTCGGGTGCTCGTGACGGCCATCGCCGGCATTCAGCACCGGGCAGTCCATCTTGCTGGCGATCAGCGCAACCGCGCCGGAGCTTTCGTGCCGGATGACCAGCACATCGGGCCGCATCGCGTTCAGCGTCAGCGCCGTGTCGAGCAGCGTCTCGCCCTTCTTCAGGCTCGACTGGCCAGCCGCCAGGTTGACGACATCGGCGCCCAGCCGCTTGCCCGCGATCTCGAACGAAAGGAGCGTGCGCGTCGAGGCCTCGAAGAAGGCGTTGATCTGGGTGAGGCCGGCCAGCCGGTCGTCATGCTTGCGCAGCGCCCGGCCGGTCTCGATCCACTGTTCGGCCTCGTCCAGCAGCAGGCCGATCGCCACGGGATCCAGCCCCTCGATCGCGAGGAGATCCCGGTGCGGGAAGGAAAGTGCGCCTGCGGCCGCCGTCACGGCCCGGGGGTGTAGCCAGCCCCCGGGGCCCGGGCAAGCCGCGCCAGCGCGCCTTCGAGGATATGGGCAGCGGCGAGCGAGTCGATCCGCTCGGCACGTCGGGCGCGGCTGACATCGGCCGCGATGAGCGCCCGCTCGACGGCCGCCGTCGAGAGCCGCTCGTCCCACAGCAGCACCGGCAGGCCGAGCGCGGCGGCGAGATTGCGCGCCTGCGCCCGCACTGACTGGGTTCGCGGGCTGTCGCTGCCATCCATCGACAGGGGCAGGCCGACGACCAGGCCGACGATGCCCTCGCGCGCTGCAAGTTCAGCCAGCGCCTCGACGTCGGCCGCCGGGCGGGTGCGCCTCAGCGTCTCGCGCGCGGTCGCGAAGCCCCAGTCGGCGCTTGCGGTTGCCAGCCCGATCGTCTTCGTGCCGATGTCGAGCGCCAGCAGCCGGCCGCGTCCCGGCAGGGCAGCAGCGAAGGCGTCCGGGTCGGTCGTGGGGCTCACGCCGGCGGGCGCGCCCGGGCCAGGGCGGCGGCGCGCGCTTCGGCGTCGGCGCGAACGTTCGCCCAGAACAGCGAATAGTCATAGGCGTGATAGTTGCCGCCGGGCAGAACGAAGCTGCCGATGTCGCGCACATTGGGCTCGATGAGCAGAAGGCCCGAGGGCGCGCAGCGCGCGCCGGTGCGGCGCGGTTCCAGCCGGTTCTCGATGAGGGTGCCGCGGTTCGCGTCCGGCCCGGCGGCGGCGGCGGCGCCGCCGGTCAGCGGGTTGGTGCAGAGCATGGCGCGCGCGCCGATCGGCCGGCCAGCGAGGTCCGGCACCACCCGGAAGCCGTCGAGCGCGCGGTCGAGCTCGCCGTCGGCCGCGAAGCTCTGCCAGGACAGGAGGCAGCCCGCCTCGGCGGGCGCATTGCAGGCGGGAAGGCCGGTCGCCTCGAGATCGCCCGGCAGGGCCACCGGCCAGCCGACCGCATAGGCGGCGACGAGCCGATCCCCCAGCGCGGCGCGCCGCGCCTTCAGCAGGTGCAGGAGATGCCGTGCCCCCTGGCTGTGCCCGGCCAGCAGGATCGGCCGGTCGGCCGGCTGGGCGGCGAGGAAGGCGTCGAAGGCGCGCTCGACATCGCCATAGGCCAGCGCCAGCGCCGGCGCCTGTTCGGCCGGCGGGCGGAAGAAGCCGCCGAAGGTCATCTGCCGGTAGCGCGGCGCCCAGATCGCGCCGATGCTGTTGAACACGCTCGCCTGCATCTTCACGAAGCGGTCGAGCCGCTCGTTCGTCTCCGGATCGTCGAGCGGGGCGTTCCAGCGCGACCGGGCGAGATAGGCGGTCGGGGGCACGAAGAAGACCGCGACCGTCGGCTGCGCTGCTGCGGTCACGCCGCCCGGAGCCCAGCGGCCGGGGTCCTCGGCCGCAGGCAGGCCGGGGTGCGCGACCCAGGCTGCCGTTCCGGCATAGTCGGGCGCGGGCGGCGCGGCAGACTGCTGGAAAGGTTCGGACGGCGCAAAGGCCATCTCGATCAGGTCGTCGGCCGCGACCCGCCAGAGGATCAGGGCGCCGATCACCAGCATGGCGAGGATCGCGACGACCCACAGGAAGCGATTCGCCATTCAGCCCTCCCGTCCCTCGTACATGGCCAGCCAGCGCGCGCGGATCCCGTCGGACGTGTCCTCGTCGCCGTCGGGCTGCCAGCCCGGCGGGCCGGCGATCCGACCCCAGAGTTCGCGGATCGAGCGCGCCCGGGCCGCATCGCCCAGCATCGCGACCCATTCGTGGATCGCGGCCCACAGCGGGTTCAGCGACGGCAGGGCGTGGACGATCCCGTAGCGCGGGCGATCCGCGTCCTGCTCAGGCTCGAAGGTGCCGAACAGGCGATCCCAGACGATGAACACGCCGGCATAGTTGCGATCGAGATAGCGCGGGTTGATGGCGTGATGCACCCGGTGGTGGGAGGGCGTGTTCATGACCGCCTCGAACCAGCGCGGCAGCCGGCCGATCTGCTCGGTGTGGATCCAGAACTGGTAGACGAGGTTCAGCCCGGCGCAGAAGAAGACCATCGCCGGCGGGAAGCCGATCAGGAACAGCGGCAGGCGGAACAGGAAGGAGAGGCTGAAGAAGCCCGTCCAGGTCTGCCTCAGCGCGGTCGTGAGATTGTAGTGCTGCGAGCTGTGGTGGATCACATGGCTCGCCCAGAACCAGCGCACGCGATGCGCGGTGCGGTGGAACCAGTAGTAGGCGAGATCGTCGAGGACGAAGCACAGGGCAAACGCCCACCAGGCCCAGGGCACGTCGAACAGGCGATACTGGAACACCCACAGGCTGATCGCCAGCACGGCGCCGCCCGTCAGCGCGCCAGCGATGGTGCTGCCGAACCCCAGCGTCAGCGAGGTGCCGGCATCGCGCCAGTCATAGCGGCCGCGCCCGCGCCGCTTCGTCAGCCACATCTCGAGCAGGATGAGGAGAATGAACGCCGGGATCGCCAGCGTGACCGGATCGGGAAGCGTCATGCCGGTCGCCCGATCCAGTCGGGCACGGCTTCCAACGCCAGCCGCGCCCGGCGCAGCCCCGGCTCGCCGAGCGCGACCTCGACCGCCGCGTCGCGGACGTCGGCCACGAAACCGGGCTCCAGCCGTCGGGCCACCCAGCCATCGGCGAGCGGAAGGAGGAGCGCCATCGAGCCATCGAGCCCGCGAACCAGCGCGCCGCGCCCGCCCTTCGCCAGCGCGACATCGCCCGCCCGAAAGCCCGCCAGCCGGGCCTCCGCCTCGGCCCGGGCCGCGCCCTCGTCCAGGACGGGGTCCGACCGGAAGCCCAGGACCCAGGCAAGCGCCACCATCAGCAGCACGCCAAGCGCCGACAGCAGCGTCACCATCATCCCGGAAGCCTGATCCATCGGCGCATCCACGTGAAACCGGCAGGGTTCGAGTGGCGGTCCCGGCAGGACTCGAACCTGCGACCTCCGGTTTAGGAAACCGCTGCTCTATCCGGCTGAGCTACGGGACCGTCGCGCCTCCCATGGCCCCGGCGGAGCCGTGGCGCAAGCCTCAGGCGTCCGCGAGCCGCCGCGGCCGGAAGGGCAGCGGCGCGACGGGCACGCCCTCCTCGATGAGCTCGATGGCAGTTGCCAGCGTGGTCTCGCCATAGGCGCCGCGCCTGTCGCCGGCCGCATGCCGCTCGCGCGCCACCTCGGCGAAACGGTCGCCCACATAGTCGAAGTTTGCTTCCACCTCGGCGCGGAGCGCGGCCAGCCGCTGCCGGGCCTCTTCGTCGCCGCGGCGGGCAGCGATCGCCGGGGCCATCGCGGCCTTGCCGACCTCGGCGCAGTCGCACAGCGGGCAGGTCACCAGCCCGCGCGCCCGCTGCTCGTCATAGGCCGCGCTGGACTCGAACCAGGCCTCGAAGCGATGGTCGCGGCTGCAGGCGAGATCATAGACGATCATGCCGTCACCCTCGCTCGAGCGTCCACGACCTCCACGGCCGGCAGCGGCCGGGCGTGCTCGAGGCTGGGAATGCGCGCCCTGACCCGCGCCACTTCGCCAAGATCGATCTCGGCCAGCGCCTCGCCGGGCTCCGTTCCCATGTCGAGCAGCACCCGGCCCCAGGGATCCACGACGAGGCTGTGGCCATAGGTCTCGCGGCCGTCCGCGTGCCGGCCGGCCTGGGCGGCGGCGACGATGAAGCAGCCGGTCTCGATGGCGCGGGCGCGAAGCAGAACATGCCAGTGCGCCTCGCCGGTCGGCACGGTGAACGCCGCCGGCTGGGCGATGATCTCGGCCCCGGCCCGAGCCAGCGCCGCGTGCAGCGCCGGGAATCGCAGGTCGTAGCAGATGGCAAGGCCCAGCGCCGCCTCGTCGAAGCGGACGACCGAGAGGCGCTCACCGGGCGCGAAGCCGGCGGACTCGCGGTAGCGCTGGCCGTCGGGCAGATCGACGTCGAAGAGGTGGAGCTTGTCGTAGCGGGCCCGGATTGCACCGTCCGGCCCGATGGCAAAGCCGCGGTTGAACAATCGCTCGACGCCCGGCACCCGGATGGCGAGCGAGCCCACCGAGATGGCGATGCGACGGGCAGCGGCCACCGCGCGCAGCGCCTCGAGCGTCGGCTCGGCGTCTTCGGTCTGCGCCGCCCGCGCCAGCCGCGCGCCATCCCGGTCAAGGAGGCCGCACATCTCGGGGGTGAACACCAGCGTCGCCCCGCGCCCCGCCAGCCGGTCGACGGCGTCGGCCAGCGCACGGGCATTGGCGTTCGCGTCGAGGCCGGTCCGGGTCTGGACGACCCCGATCGTCAGCATGCGGCCAGCAGCGGATCGAGGCCGCCGGCCGCATCCAGCGCAGCGAGGTCGTCCGAGCCGCCGATGTGGCGCCCGTCGATGAACACCTGCGGCACCGTGGTTCGGCCGTTGGCGCGCTGGATCATCTCGGCCCGGCGCGGCCCGCCCATGGTGATGTCATATTCCTCGAACACGGCGCCTTTGGCCTTCAGCAGCGACTTGGCGCGCGTGCAATAGGGGCACAGGAACTTGGTGTAGATCTCGACCTTGGCCATCGGCTCCGCCGGCTTGAAAAACCGAAGATATGAGCCTCAGTCGGTGGCTGCAACCCGAGCAAACACCAGCACATCGACATGCGTGGCGCCCGCCCGGCGAAGCGCCCCGGCACAGGCCCGCGCGGTCGCGCCGCTGGTCATCACATCATCGACCAGCAGAACGCGCGCGCCGGCAAGTGCCGGGCGGTCGGCCTCGGCCACATCGAAGGCGCCGGCCATCTCGCGCTGGCGCTGGGCTCGGTTGAGCCCGCGGGTGCGCCGCGTCGCCCGCTTGCGCCTGAGCGCAGTGGGCAGCAGCCGGGCATCGCCCAGCCGGGCCAGCTCGCGGGCCAGCAGCAGCGACTGGTTGAAGCCGCGCTCGAACAGCCGCCAGCGGTGGAGCGGCACGGGCACCAGCAACGCCTCGGGCGACAACATCGGCCCGGCGGCGCGCGCCATGGCCGCCGCCATGGGCCGGGCATAGGCTTCACGGCCGCCCTTGAAGGCGAGCACCACGTCGCGCGCCGGCCCGGCATAGCGGAACGGCGCGGCGGTCCGCGCGAAGGCGGGCGGGTCGTTCACGCAGCCGAGGCACTCGGCCTCGGCCGCCCAGGCGTCGGGCAGCGGCTGGGCACAGCGCCGGCAGGGTTGCGCCAGGGCGGGGAGCGCGGCGAAACAGTCGGGGCACCAGCCGAGCGGGGTGAGCACATCGGCGCCGCAGGCCATGCAGCGGGGCGGCATCAGCACGTCTACGAGGCCGCGCGTCACCGCCCGCGCACCATCGACAATCACGCCCAGCGCCGCCATGGCCCAAGCCTAGCAAGCCGAGCCATGCCAGACGAGCGCCGTTTCCTGCCCTTCGACGCGCCGGCCCGGCGCCGCGCGCGCGATCGCGCCGCGCGCCTCATTGCGGGGCGCGGCGAGCTTCTGGCGCACATCCGGGCCGAGCTCGACGCCCGTGCCGACCTGCTCGGGCCGGCACCGCCGGGCGCGCACCTCGTCATCGGCCTCCTGCATCCGCCGCCGCCCGGCACGCTTCGCCTCGATCCCTCGCCACTTCTCGCCGAACGGCATGGCGGGATCGCCGCCGAGGAGGATGGGCTTCCCGCCGGCCTGCCGCCGCTCGCGCAGATCACCGCCTTCATGACCCTGCACGGCGTCAACGACCTGCCCGGCGCGCTGCTGCTTGCGCGTCGGGCCCTGATCCCCGGCGGGCGCTTCCAGGCCGTCTTCCCGGCCGGCGTCAGCCTGCTCGCCGTGCGCGCCGCCTTCCTCGCGGCCGACGAGGCTGCCGGCCGGGGCGTGACCCCGCGCGTCGGCCCCACCGTCGATCCAGCGCAGGGGGCCGCCCTGCTGCAGCGCGCCGGCTTCGCCGACCCCGTCGCCGAGGTCGAGACACTGACGCTGCGCTACCGGAGCCTCGCCGATCTTGCCCGCGACGCCCGCGCCCATGGCGACACCGGCTGGCTCACAGCGCGCGCCCGTCACCTCACGACCCCGCGCCGATGGGCGGCGGCCGAAGCAGCCTTCGCGCGCGGCGCCGGACCGGACGGGCGCGTTCCCGTCGAGGTGCAGCTCCTCTACCTGTCGGGCAAGGCGCCCTGATCGCCCGCCCAGCCGAGCCAGGGGCGGACGAGGTCGGCATGGGTAACCGGCAGGAAATGCCCCGTGCCGGGAAACCGGCGGATGGGGGCCGAGGGGTGCATCGCGCGAACGGCGGCTTCCTCGGCCGGCGGCACGGTGCTCCCCTCGCCCGCCATCAGCAGGGCGAAGGGCAGGCGCGCCGCGCGGAAGCTCGCCTCCAGCGTCGTCGAGACGCCGCGGAAGGTCGCCGCTTCCCACGCCGGCGCGCAGGCCAGGCGCACGCCCTCGCCCTCGGGCCGGAGGCCACCCCCCAGAGAGGCTCCAAGCTCCTCCTCCGACCACCCCGCGACCACTCCTCGTCCCCTGGAAGCGCCCCGCGCCGCGGCGCGGGAGGGGAAGGTCGCCCGCCGGCGCGCGGCCTGCGCGGCCATCGGGTTCGGAACCTCGGCCTCGGCGTCGCGCGCCGCGCGCCACCGGGCCGCCTCGGCAAAGGGGATCATCGGCGGATCGATGAGGGTGACGGAAGATGCGAGGCCCGGCTGCTCGACGGCGGCCTCGAAGGCCATGGTCGCCCCCATGCTGTGGCCGACGAGGTGCACGGGGCCGCCGCCCAGCGCAGCGACCAGCGCCGCAAGGTCGGCGCGATAGACGAGCCAGTCGGCCGGCACATGGGCCGGATCGGCCGGCAGCTCGGTTGCCCCATGGCCGCGCGCGTCATAGGCGACGACGCGAAACCAGGCGGCAAGCGGACCGAGCAGCGGCAGATAGGCGCGCGCACACATGCCGGTTGCATGGGCGAAGACGAGGAGCGGGCCATGGCCGGCCGAGAGGGTGAAGATGCGCCCGCCGGGCACGGGCACGAAACCGGCCTCGAACAGGGTCATGTCAGCAGCACGTGCGCGGCCTCCGCGTGCCAGCCGATCCACACATCCTCGTCCCAGGTGAAATCCTCCTGGTCCCAGCGGGTGAGGTTGGGGCGGATCACCCGGATCCGCTTGCCCTCGCGCGCGCCGGGCGGCGGCTCGAGGCGCACGTCATAGACCGATTCCGAGCCGAGATAGGCTATGTCGAGGATCCGCCCCTTCACCACATTGTGGCCGCCGGGCGTCCCCTCCATGGCCGGCGGCCCCTCGCCATTCACGCGCTTGTGCAGCTCCACCTTCTCCGGCCGGAGCGCCAGCCAGATCTGCACCGTGCCCGACGCGCCGGTGCCATGATCGAGCCAGGCCTTGATCCCCAGTTCGGGCAGGTCGATCACCGCATGGTCGCTCTCGTCGGTCTCGACGCGCCCCTCGAACAGGTTCACGCTGCCGATGAAGTCGGCCACCAGCCGCGAGGCCGGGAACTCGTAGAGGTCTGCGGGCGTCGCGACCTGCATCAGCGAACCCTTGTGCATGACAGCGCAGCGCGTCGCCAGCGCCAGCGCCTCGTCCTGGTCGTGGGTCACCATCACGAAGGTAATGCCCAGCTTGTCCTGCAGCGCCGACAGCTCGAAGCGAAGTTCCTCGCGCAGCTTCGCATCCAGCGCCGACAACGGCTCGTCGAGCAGCAGCACGCGCGGGCGCTTGACGATGGCCCGGGCCAGCGCGACGCGCTGCCGCTGCCCGCCCGACAGCTGGTCGGGCATGCGCTCGCCATAGCCCGCCAGCTGCACCAGCTGGAGCGCCGCCTCGGCCCGGGCGCGCCGCTCGGCGGCCGGAACCCCCTCCATCCTCAGCCCATATTCGATGTTCCGGATGACCGACAGGTGCGGGAAGACGGCATAGCTCTGGAACACCATGTTGACCGGCCGCCGGTTGGGCGGCGCGCGGGTGATGTCCTTGCCGTCGATCAGGATCCGGCCCGACGTCGGGGTCTCGAAGCCGGCCAGCATCCTGAGCAGCGTGGTCTTGCCGCAGCCCGATGGCCCCAGCAGCGCGAAGAACTCGCCCTCCTCGATCGTCAGCGAGACATTGTCCACCGCGACAACCGGCCCGAAGCGCTTGGTGATCCGGTCGAACTCGATGATGGTCCGCTTGGCATTGGTCATCGCCCGGCCTGCTCCCGTTCGGCGCGGGCCTGAAGCCTGAGCGCCAGGAAGGTGAGGATCACGGTGAACACCAGCAGCAGGGTCGAGATGGCGTTGACCTTGGGCGTCACCGAGAAGCGCACCATCGAATAGACCTTGACCGGGAAGGTGATGGTGTCCGGCCCAGCGGTGAAGAAGGTGATGACGAAATCGTCGAGCGAGAGGGTGAAGGCAAGCAGCGCGCCGGCCAGCAGCGCCGGCTTCAGGTGCGGGATCACCACGTCCCACAGGGCCTGCCACTGGCCCGCACCCAGATCGCGGGCGGCTTCCTCCTGCGCGCGGTCGAAGCTCTGAAGCCGCGCGCGCACCACGACGGCGACGAAGGGAAAGCTGAAGGCGACATGCGCGATCACGATGGCGCCCAGGCTGAACGGCCAGGGAAGCCCCGGCGGCCAGGGGAGGATGCGCGCGAAGAAGATGAGGAAGGCAACGCCCAGGCAGATCTCGGGCACCACGATCGGAAGCGCGAAGGCGCCCTCCACCGCCGACCGGCCGCCGAAGCGGAACCGCCACAGGGCGATCGCCGCCAGCGTCCCGATCACGAGGCTGATGATCGTCGAGAACAGCGCGATGGTGAGCGAGTTGAGGAGCGCCTGCACCAGCTCGGCGTCGCGGAACACGGCGGCATACCAGTCGAGCGTGAAGCCCTTCCACTGGGTCGTGCGCCGGCTGTCGTTGAAGCTCATCAGAACGAGGACGGCGAGCGGCAGGTAGAGGAAGAGGCCGACGAGCGTCAGCCAGATGCGAAGCGGCCAGCTCCGCGCATAGTCGAGGAGGCCGCGCGGCTCCCTCATTCGGCGGGCCTGCGGCGGCGGATGAGGGCGTTGGCCGCCAGCCCGAACAGCGTCAGATAGACGAGCAGGAAGGCGAGCGCCGCGCCGAACGGCCAGTCGTTCGCCCGCTTGAACTGGCGCTCGATCACGTTCGCGATCATCTGGCTGTCCGGCCCGCCCAGAAGGTCGGCGGCCAGATAGCTGCCCAGCACGGGAATGAAGGTGAGCAGGATTCCCGAGGCGATCCCCGGCGCGGCAAGCGGCATCACGATGTTGCGGATGGTGGCGAGGTGCCCGGCGCCGAGATCGAGGCTCGCCTCCAGCAGCGAGCGATCCAGCCGGTCGAGCGCGGCATAGAGGGGCAGCACCATGAAGGGCAGGTGCACATAGACGAGCCCGACGAGCACCGCGAAATTGCTGTTCATCATGCTGAGCGGCTCGAACCCTGCCCAGCCGAAGGCGGCCTCCAGCGCGCGGTTGATGAACCCCTCGTCGCGCAGCAGGGCGATGAGAGCGTAGGTGCGAATGAGAAGGTTGGTCCAGAAGGGCAGCATCACGCCGATCAGCAGCCAGGTCTTCATCGTCGGGCTGGCAAAGCTGATGGCGAGCGCGACCGGAAAGCCGACGAGGAGGCAGATCAGCGTCGTCAGCGCCGCAAAGCCGAGCGATTTCGCGAGAATGCCGAGATAGATGGGCTCGAGCGCACGGGCATAATTGGCGAACGTGCCCGAGATCTCGATGCTCGCCACGCCCACGTTGCTGCCGAAGCTGTAGGCGAAGACGACCGCCATCGGCGCGGCGAAGAACAGCAGGTACCAGGCAAGCGGCAGGCCCAGGAGGCCGGCGAAACCCGCCTTGGCCCGGCGCCAGTCAACCCCCTGCTGCACGGCGTCGGCCGTCGGCTCAGGCAGCGCGCACGCGGGTCATGGCATCCTCGAACAGCCGCTGCTGCTCGGGGCCCTCGTAGCGGCCCCACTCGCTCGCCTCGAAGCCCGGGCCGGTCGGGAAGATGATCGGGTTCGCCCGGTAATCCTCGGGCATCAGCGCCTTTGCCGCCGCATTGGGCGTGGGATAGAGGATGGTTTCGATGATGTGCTTGCCGACTTCGGCGTCCAGCAGGAAGTTGATGAACTGGTGCGCCAGTTCCGGCCGCGGTGCGCCCTTGGGGATGGCCAGCATGTCGGCGTTGAACAGCGAGCCTTCCTTGGGGATCACGAAGCCGATGTCGGGATCCTCGCGCGCCACCTGCGCGATGTCGCCGTTGAACTCCATCACCAGATCGACATCGCCTGCCAGCAGCAGATCCTGGCCATTGTCCTCGTGGAAGGTCTTGATGAAGGGCTTCTGGCGGATCAGCATCGCCTCCACCTGGCGAACCACCTCGGGTGAAACGCCGTTCAGCGAGTGGCCGAGGTAGCGGGCACCCAGGCGAATGACGTCGGCCGCCTCCGACAAAAGCGCGATCCGCCCCTTGTAGAGGTCGCTGTCATAGAGCCACTTCCAGCTGTCGGGCACGCCGTTCACCCGGCTCTTGCGGTATCCGATTCCCGTCACCAGCCAGGTGTAGGGCACGGAATGGCGCGGCTCGGGGTCATAGTCCGCCGTGCGGAACTCGGGCGCGATGTTCGCGAAATTGGGGATCAGCCCGAAGTCGAGCGGGATCAGCATGTCCGCCTCGCGCATGCGGGTCACGAACTCGTTCGAGGGGACGATCACGTCGTAGCCGGGGTTGCCGCCGCGCAGCTTGGCGAACAGCTCGTCATTGGTCGCGAAATAGCTGGTCTGGACGCGGATTCCGGTCGCCTTGCGGAAGTCGTCCAGCGTCGTCTCGCCGATGTAGGTGTCCCAGGTGTAGAAGTTGATGCGGTCGCCGGTTCCCGCCCCTTCCTTGCCGCCGCTGCCGCAGGCACTCAGCGTCAGGCCGATCCCGGCCGCGCCGATCCCCGCCAGCAGTCCCCGCCTCGACAGGCCCGACCCACGGCGGACTGGTTGCGGCATCGGTGCATCTCCCCCTGCGGAAGCCAGCTTGTCCGCTGATGGTTAGACGAGCCGGGACGCGAGGTTAAGCCTGTTTCGCGCGGAGCCTGGCCGACGGTGGGCGGCTCAGTTGCGGCGCGGCGCCGGGCCGGGGTCGGCGCTCCCCTGCTCCACCAGCTCGCGCAGCACCGCATCGTTCAGGTCGCCCGGTTCGGCCAGCATGTCAGCCACCTGGATCTGCCGCCCGCGATCGCGCGCGGCCAGCACTGAGAAGCCAGCCGACAGCAGGCTTTCGACATTGGCGTCGCGGGCCACGCGCGTCGGCCCCCCCAGCACCACGGCGATCAGCCGCCGGCCATCGCGCACGGCGGATGCCGCCAGCGTGAAGCCCGCCGCATTGGTGAAGCCCGTCTTGATCCCGTCAACGCCCGGCGTCGTTCTGAGCAGATGGTTGTGATTGGGCATCACGCGGTTGCCGAAGGCGAACTGCTGCTGCTGGAAATAGGCGTAATATTGCGGGAAATCCCGAATGACCGCGCGCGACAGGGTGTAGATGTCGCGCGCCGTCGTCACCTGCCGGCTGTCGGGCAGGCCGTGCGGGTTCACGAAGCGCGAGCTGGTCATGCCCAGTTGCCGCGCCCGCAGCGTCATGAGCCGCGCAAACTCGGCTTCCGAGCCGGCCACATGCTCGGCAAGCGCGACCGACACATCATTGGCGGACTTGGTGGCGAGGCTCCGGATCGCCTGGTCGACCGTGAGGCTCTCGCCCGGCTTCAGCCCCAGCTTCGAAGGCCGCTGGCTTGCCGCATAGCGGCTCATCACCACCCGGTCGTCCAGCCGGATCGTGCCCGCCGCCAGCCGCTCGAACACCATGTAGAGCGTCATCACCTTGGTGATGGAGGCGGGAAACCGCTCGCTGTCGGCACGCCGGGCGTAGAGGATTTCACCGGTGTCCGCGTCCGCCAGGAATGCGGAATAGCGCGGCTGTTCGAGAAGGCTGGAAGCCGTCGCCGGATTGCCCTGGGCGAAAAGGCCCGCCAGGAGGAGGACAGCTGCGAGCGCGCGACCGAAAGGAGTCATGCCAAGTGCCTGTAGCAAATCGCAGACTCCCTGGCTAGGCCGGGTTGCCGGCTTCGCCTATGAAGCGGGCATGTCGATCGACGGACCGAATCCGGAATGGCGCGTCGAGCCAGGCCGCCTGCCCTACGACCGGGCGCTTGCCGACATGGAGACACGGGTCGCCGCCATCGCGACTGGCGACGCCCCCGAGCTCATCTGGCTGGTCGAGCATCCGCCGCTGATCACGGCGGGCACCAGCGCCGACCTCGCCGACCTTCGGCAGCCGGGCCGCTTTCCGGTCTTCACCGCCGGGCGCGGCGGCCAGCTCACCTATCACGGCCCCGGCCAGCGCGTCGTCTATGTCCTGCTCGATCTCAACCGCCGCGGCCGCGACGTGCGCGCGCTGGTGCGCGGGCTCGAGGCGTGGACGATCGCCGCGCTGGCCCGGCTCGGAATCGCCGCCTTCACCAGCCCGGTCGGCACCGGGATCTGGGTTCGGCGAAACGGCGAAGATGCCAAGATCGGCGCGATCGGGATCCGTGTCCGGCGCTGGGTGAGCTATCATGGGCTTTCGATCAACGTCTCGACGGACCTGAGCCATTTCGAGGCCATCGTGCCCTGCGGCATTGCCGACCGCGGCGTGGCCCGCATCCAGGACTTTCGGCCCGGCGCAACCCTGTCCGAAATCGATGACGCGCTGCTCGAAACCGTGCCGCACTTGCTTGCACAGCTGGGGCCGCGGCCGTCGGGCGGTACGATGTTGCTTGAGGGGGCCGGGGAATGCCGCTAGGTTCCGGCCCGGTTCGGGGGTCGGTGGACGCTGCGGACTCCGGAACGCCCACAACCAATCAGGAGTCAGACATGGGTGCAGGTCTTGAAAAGCTGAAGGTTGCCGGCCTTGTGGCAGGCGCCGCCCTCTTCCTTGCCGCCTGTGGCGGGAACAAGCCGGCCGAGACGGCCGCCCCGGCGGAAACCGAAACGGTGACCGAGGAAGCCGCTGCTGCCGACACGGCGCCGATGGATGCTGCGCCCGCCGATCCGATGGCGACCCCCGCGGATCCGATGGCCGCGCCGGCCGACACGGCGGCAGCGCCTGCCGATGCTGCTGCCGCGCCGGAAGCCGCGCCGGCCAAGTAGCGAACAGATCGTGCCGGCCCCGCGCCGGCCCGGTTCGGGAAAGGCCGCCACTTCAGGCGGCCTTTCTTTTCAACCCAGAGTAAGGAGGGAGATGATGAGCCTGAGCGAGATTACCCAGGGCATGTCGGAGCGGGTCGCCAAGAATGGCGCGATCGCCGGCAAGGTCGTGACCTTCGATTTCGGCGATGACGGAGTCGTCCGCATCGACGGGACCGCCGATCCGGCGACCGTCAGCAACGACAATGGCGATGCCGACTGCCGCGTGAAGGTCTCCATGGCCGATTTCCAGGAAATCGCGGCCGGCCGCCAGAATGCGCAGATGGCCTTCATGATGGGCAAGCTGAAGGTCGAGGGAGACATGGGAATCGCCCTTCAGCTGGGCAAGATCCTCGGCTGATGCGGGCCTCGCGTGCGTCGAGCCCGCTGGCCCGGGCCTTGGCGGGCGCAACCCTGCTGGCCTGGGGTGTCGGCGCCGTTGCGCAGGCGCCCCAGGCCCTCCCGGGCCTCAATCCGCGGGAGGCACGCGCGGAAGCGATCTGGGCCATGCGCGCCGGCCTCAATGTGGCCGCTCTTCAATGCCAGTTCTCACCCTTCCTGGCGACCGTACCCACCTACAACGCGCTGCTTCGGCACCACAGCGACGAAATGGCGGATGCCTTCAAGGCGATGACGGGCTATTTCGTTCGCCAGCAGGGCCCGCGAACTGGCCAGCGCGCGTTCGACACCTATGCCACCCGCACCAACCAGAGCTGGGCGACCTTCGATGCCCAGGTCCGATTCTGCGATGCGGCCGCGATGATCGGCCGCCGGGCGCTTGCAGTTCCCAAGGGCGGTTTCGGGGATTTCGCCCAGGCCGAACTGGCGGGCTTCCGCCAGAGCGTGCTGGCCCCCGCCGCACCGCCCGCGCTGGCCCCGCGGCTGGAATATGTCTCGGTTCCCGAGTTCCGGGATCCCTGCCCGGGTCGCCCGCCAAGTCGCTGCCGCTGATCTGCCGGATCGGTCGGGCTGCCTGAATCGACCGGCTGCGGGCTCGCTCGCGGCGGCCAGGCGCAGCCTTCGTGAGACATGAAAAAGGCCCGCCGCTCCGGCCAGGAGCGGCGGGCCCATTCGACCGATCCGGCGAGCAGGCGCTCGCCGGATCCCCGTATCTTACATCGGCGGCTGGCCGAAGATGATCTCGGCGCGCCGGTTCTGCGGCTCGCGCACGCCGAGCGGCGTGTCGACCAGCAGGCGGGTGAAGCCGAAGCCGCGGGTCGTCATCTGGCTGTCGGGGATACCCTTGCCGGCCATGTAGTTCTTGACCGCATTGGCCCGACGCTCGGAGAGCCGTTGGTTGTAGGCGGCCGGACCCGACGTGTCGGTGTGACCGTCGATGACCACCGACGACTGGCCGGTCTGCATGTAGGCCTCGGCCGCGCGATCGAGGATCGCGGCCGCTTCCGGCGTGATGTCGGCCTTGTCCCAATCGAAGAAGACCAGGAACGGTCCGGGCACCACGGGCGCCGGCGGCGGGGGCGGCGGGGGCGGCGGGGGCGGCGGCGGGGGCGGCGGCGGCGGTGCCGCTTCCGGCTCGAACAGGTTGAAGCTCACGCCCGCCATGATGCTGTGGCTCCGGAAGCGTCCGGCAAGCTCGCTGCCGTTCGGCGTCTGGAACTTCACGTCCTCGACGTTGAAGAAGCGATACTTCAGCCCCAGGTCGACCTTCGGCGAAACGGCATAGCGCAGGCCAGCCAGGATCTGCCAGGCAACGCCCGTGTCGCTGTCATTCGCAAAGGTCGAGCTGCGGTCCTCGATCGGAACCCAGTGGGTGGCCTTGGTCCGCGCGATGCCAACGCCGCCGCCCACGAAGCCGCCGAACGGCGAGTCATCGTTGGCGCCGAAGTCGAACATGCCGTTCAGCATGAACGAGAGAACCTTGGTGTCACCACCGGCGTCCTGGTACAGACCGCCCGGCCACACGCCGTTGGTGAATTGCGGAAGGCCCGCACGAAGCTGGATGTCGTTGATGAACGCCATCTTGTGGGCGACTTCGAACTCGGCCCGGAAGGCGCCGAAGTCATAGCCGAGCGTCCCGCCGATGTCCCAGCCGGTGTTGTAGGACGGACGAAGCGCGTTCGACACGCCCACGCCGGTCGGCGTGGTCAGGTCGAAATTCTGCTTCTCGGCAATCATCGCACCGACGTCGAGCCCGATATACCAGGCCTTGTCGCGCGCATGCGCGGCGCCTGCCAGCACCGTGGTCGCGAGTGCGACCGCAACGGCGAACTTCCCCATGATGGTCCCCTTCTTCGTAATAGCGCACAAAGGCAGGCCCATCTAACCGAGCGCAACGCTCGATAGCAAGGGGTCGATTCACCAAAACTGTGTTAAGACTGCAACATCTTGGCTGGCAATGTCATGCGCTGCGTCACCGGTCTCAGCTTGCGAGGAGGCCGACTGCCACGAGCCGGTCGATGAGCGAGGCGACCGCCGCGCGGGCCTCGCTATCCACCACCGTGCCGCCGGCGGGCGGGGCGACGGGGGAAGCAGGCAGACCCGCCAGGCCTTCTGCCATGAAGCCCGTTGCCAACCGTCGCACCCGGCGCGCCTCATCCACGATCCAGACAAGCGCGCCCTCGGGCAGCGGATGAAAGCGCCAGCCCCCCTCCGACCAGCAGGCCAGCCGATCCGCCTGCCCGGCCCAGGCGCCGACGGCATCCGCCGGCACGAGCCAGCAGGCCCCGTCCGTCGGCGCCGAGGGCGGCGTCGCCAGCTCGCGCGACTGCGCAACCGCCTGCACCAGCCGGTCGAGCGCCAGCAGCCCCTCGTTCATCGTCACGTCCTTCTGGCCCTGCCCCGGCACCAGCAGCGGCAGGTCGAAGCGCGCCGTTCGTTCGCCCATCAAATCGTCTCCCTTTCCCGTCAGACGCCCACCGCCGCCGAGCGCCTCAGCATGACCGGCCCCGGCCCCAGCGCCTCGAGCTCGATGGTCGCACCCGGTGCCGGGCCGCCGAACAGCGCGAGTTGCTCGGCCGCGGAGACGCTCGCCGCGCTCCCCGTCACCAGCCGCTCCAGCCGAACCTCCCCCGCGACCCGCAGGCGAAACAGGCAGGCCGGAGGAGCGGGTTCGGGCCCGTCCCAGGCCAGCGCCGATCGGCTCCGGGCGATCCACCGCGCCTCGATGGTGCCGTCGGCTTCCCGCCAGGCCCGCAGGTGAACGGGCGCAAGCGGCGCAAGCCCCGCCCCCGTCACGGTCCAGGTCGCGGCCGTCCCGCCGGTCGGATCGCCGGCGCCCTCCGCCAGAAGCGTGATCGAGGCGCCCACCGAATCCGCCACGACCGGCCGTCGAAGCACGGCGCCGGGCGCCACCGTCACGACCCGCGTGTCGGCTGGCGCCCCGTCCGGCGCCGTCCCGAAACAGCCGCGCAGCAATCCGCGCAGCCGCATCCGGCCGGGCGAGACCATGGTGGCATCCCGATACTGCACCAGTTCCCCGCCGACCAGCAGCAGGTTGGCGCCCGCCAGCACGTCCAACGCGCTGCGGCTTTCGAACAGCCTCTCGGGATCCGGCTCCACCGACAGATGGATCTCGGCCTGCTCGTCCCAGATGCCTGCCGGCCCCGGCGGAAGCGGTACCTGCAACACGCCAACCGCGATCGATCGGTCCGCCCGACCGAGCGGCACCGGGTCCCCGGCCCGCAGTTCGGCGAGGTCCGCGCCCCGCCAGCCGGCCTCGCCGCTCGCGACGATCCACAGCGCGGCCGTATCACCGCCATCGGGCG
Source organism: Sphingomonadaceae bacterium (assembly GCA_046290045.1). Taxonomy (GTDB): domain Bacteria; phylum Pseudomonadota; class Alphaproteobacteria; order Sphingomonadales; family Sphingomonadaceae; genus Sandaracinobacteroides. Next base: position 9,503 of record JBKBUL010000010.1, on the reverse strand, counting down.
GAATCGGCGGCTCGAACAGGTCGATCCGCGTCGGTCCGGCCGGCACGAGCGGCTGCGCCAGCGCCCGCCCGGGCTCGCCGACCGCCTCGGCCGACCCCTCCGCCGGCACCCGCACGAGCCGCAACCGCACGCCGTCGCGCGCCACCAGGCGCTCGACGATCCGCCAGCCTGTCGCAGCGCCGACCCCGGCTTCCGGCACGACCAGCCGATCGCCCGGAGACAGCCCCAGCCCGGCGAAGCCGATCTGCAACTCGAGCGATTCGGCCGCCGCTTCCGCCGCCCGCAGCAGGCGTCCCGCGATGGCGGCTGCCTCGCCCGCCGTTGCCACCAGCGGCGCAGCCAGCCCGATCGCCGGGCCCGTGCGGCCGCGCAGCAGGATCTGCCGCCCGGCCTGATAATCCCGGGCCGGGTCCAGGTAGCCGATCTCGAACGACGATGGCCGCTCGGCGCCGGCCACCCGGGCTCGGCCGCCCGGCTGCGATGGCGGCGCAGGCTTTGGGGCCGTGGCCCATCGCCAGCAAGGCTGGCCGTCGCCCTGAAACAGGTCGAGGCCGGCCACGCGCGCCAGCGTGCCGAGATCCTCCTCCAGCCGGTCCGCACCCGCCAGATAGCCGGTTGCCCGTCCTTCGCCACGCTCGACGGTCAACTCCCCGGCCAGCGCCCGCAACCAGTCCGAAGGCTCGTCCTCGTCGGCCACCACCTCGAACGACAGGGCGGGAATGCGGTTGCCATAGTCGCCGAGCGCAAGGCCCTCGAACACCACATGGGCAAGGCCGCGATAGGCCGGCGCCAGGCCCGGCCCTTCGGCGGCCGCGATCAGCGGATCGGGGTCGCCGCGCCCCCGGCCATGGTGCACGCGCATCACCGTCGGCACGGCGAAGTGGCCGTCGGCCGATCGGATCTCCCGCCCGTCCGCCCAGACTCGTCGCACTTCGCGGATCGGGCCGGCCGACAGGGCGATCGCGAGACTCATGGCGCCCGCGCGCCGCCCGCTTCCCTTGCGGCCTGCGCCACGCATCGGCTCGGCCCAGATCAGGAGCCCGGCCACCCGCACCGTGCCGAACAGGCGCGGCAGCACCTCGCCATAGGCCGATCGCAGGATCAGCGGCTCGGCCGGCTGCCGCGGCCGCCGGCCCGGCAGCGAGCGATCGACGATCCCGCCGGCCACCGCACCCACGGCCGCGCCCAGCGGCCCGCCGAGCGCCTGCCCGACGGTCGAGAACAGCACGGTCGCCATCAAGCCTCTCCCACGTCACAGGTTCCGCCCGGCAGCCGCCAGGCCGAATGCCAGTCATCGCCGGCAGCCAGCGGCCGCTCCACCACCCGCCCCAGCCCGGCGTGCGCCTCGATCACGCCGTCCGCCGTCGCGATCCCCAGATGCACCTGGAAGGCCGCCGGGCTGGCCAGCAGCAGGTCGCCCGGCCGCGCCCGGCCGATCCGCCGCGCGCCCGCCGCTCGAAGCCGGGCTTCCGCCTCTTGCGGAGTCGTGCCGCGCAGCGCCGGGGCCACCTCCGGCGCCACGACCGCCACGCCGGCCCTTGCCGAGGCGAGCAACACGAGCCCCAGGCAATCGAGGCCCTCGGCGTCGCGGCCCTGCGCCCGGAAGCGCGTTCCGACAAGCGCGCGCGCTGCCGTCACGATCGCCGGCCCCAGCGGGTGGCCGGCGGCCACGTCAGGGCTCGCCATGCCTCAGCAGCGCATCGCTGCCCGGCACGTGCGGCTCACCGTCGAAGGCCGCTGCATTGCCGAAGCGCGACGCGCAGGTCGAAAAGCGCCGGTCGCAGCCCTCCCACAGCCGGATTCGGTCACCGGCCGACAGGCCCGGGGGCACTTGATCCTCGAGCCGAACCTCGTTCGCCACCACGCGAACGACCAGGCGGTCGATCCCGGCCATCCGGCCGGTCAGCACGCGCATCCTTCCGAAGGCGAAGCGGTCCGGGTCGGCCGGCGCCGCCACGAGCCGGACTCCCTCGGCCGTCACGGCGGCAAGCACGCCATCGGCCTGCCGCCCGGCCATGTCCACGCCACAGCGCGAATCCCCCAGCCGCGCCCGGCACAGCGGCGAGAGGCGAACCGGGCCCTTCGCCATCAGCGCGGCCGTCTCCGGCACCAGCTCGGCCTCGAACCGCGCGCCATCGAGCGCGCGGGTCACGTCGCCGATGCGCCCGGCCGCCAGCCGCAGCTGCCCCGCCGCCGGGTCGCGCCAGTCGCACAGGAACAGCTCGACCCGCGCGTCCGCCCAGCGCCCGGCCGACAGGTCGGCAGCGGTGAGAAGCCCGCTGCCCAGCGCGGCCTCCACCGCAAACCCGTCGCCCTGCGGCTCGTCCGAGAGGCGGATGGCCGACGGGGTCATGCCCGGCCGCGCGGCATAGCGCACCCCATCGACGGTCAGGGCCCGGTCGTGGCTGGTCAGGCCCACCACCACGCCATCCGCCCGGCTCAGCTTCCACAGCCATGCGAGCGTCACCAGCTCGTCCGACAGGCGCGCCACCAGCGCCGCGCTCATGCCGCGTCCTCGCGCACCTCGATCAGCGGCGCCGAAACTGGCTCGCCCGCCCGGAACCCCCGGATCGAGACCTCCAGCCGGTCGCTCGCGAAGCGGACTGGCACGTCGAAGACAAATCCCGCCGTCACGGCGGCCCCTTCCGGCGGGGGCTGATCGAAGCGCAGGATCCCGCCCGCCTCGATCCGCCAGCCGGCCGCTTGCACCACGCCGCCCACGGCCACCTGCACCGATCCCGGCACCGGCCGCGTGATCCGCCGCACCTCGGCGTCCGGGCCCTCGCCATAGCGCTTCACCAGCGGGAAGGAGAGGGTGAGCCCATCGCCCGTGCCCAGGATCTGGTCGCCGGCCGCCGGAGTCTCGCCGGGCGGCGCGCTCGTCCAGTCCATCGGGTCGCGGAATCGGAACGAGAAGGCCTGGCCGCGCCGGGCCCGGAAGAAGGCGATCAGCCGCTGGAGGTCCGCGTCCGACCGCACGCCGATCCCCGCCTCGTAGCGAAGCCGGCCCTGCGCCCACTGGCTGTTGCGCTGTTCGTGGCCCGAGGCCAGCTCGATCACCTCGGTCGCAAACTCCGGCCCGCCGGCCGCCTCGAACCCGAGGTCGAGCGGAAAGACCACGTCGTGAAATCCACCCATTTCATCCGCCTCCGCCCCGCTCTCGAGCGCGACGAAGCCGTCGCGCGCCACCTGCGGCCAGGCCCACAGGAACACCGCCGGCACGCCGCGCGCCCGCGCGTCCTGCGCCGCCGCCTCGATCCGCGGCCACTGCGTCCGCGCCTCCTCGGCGCTCAGCACGAAACCCGCCAGATAATGCTGCTTCCCGACTGGGTAGCCGAGCGACTCGGTCACGGCCGCCACCCCGCGCGCCCGGCCTGCCTCGTCGGCCGCGGACACAAAGCTGTAGTCCTCCAGCTGCAGCACGTCGAAGGCGGGGTTCGCCCAGCCCACCGGCATGTTGGCGCGGCGCAGGTCGGGCGCGAGCGCGTCCAGCACCTGCGGCGCGTAGAACAGCAGGTGGCTCACCACCGGCGCGCCGGCCCCCGCCGATGCCGCCGCGACCAGCGCTGCCGTCGAGTCCGCCAGCCGCGCCCCCAGCCAGTCGAGATAGGCAATCTCGGCCGCGCTCCTTTGTCCCCGCACGTCCGCCATCACGGGCGGCGCGCTCCCCGTCTCGTCCGTCCAGCGCGAGACTGTCGCCGCATCATAGAAGCAGGGGGCGCCGTCCGGGCCCACCCACCACCAGGGCTCGCCCACCTGGAAGCGGACGGGCCCGCCGGCATCGGCAGCCAGCCCCGCCAATTCGGCGGCCACCCCCTGAAGCCAGGCCATGGCCGGCGCCGAACAGGGGGACAGCAGGGTCGAAGGCGGCACCCAGCCGGTCAGCGCGCGCGCGCCCGTCCAGTCGCGCTGCGCCCAGGCGGCCGGTGCCATGGCGTCGAACAGCTCGTAGCTCAGCGACAGGATCGCCGCGAACCCGGCGGCCTTCAGGGCCGCAAGCAGCGCCGCATGCCAGGCCCGCGCTGCCGCGCTCAGCCCGCCCGCCACCTCGAAACGGCCACCCGCCACCGCCGCGAGCCGCGGGAAGTGGCTCATGCCCACATAGTGGATCACCGGCCCGCGATAGCCCATCGCCAGCCACTGCCCGACCAGCCGCTCGGGCACCTGGTTGTAGCTGTCGTCATAGCCCGAGGCGATGCCCAGGCCGTGCTCGGGCAGGAAAGCGTCGCCGATCGCAATCGTCGAACCGGGCCCGTCGGCGCGGATGTCGACAAGCTCGACGAAGGTCGAGATCGCCTCCGGCAGCGCCGCACCGCTGCCGTCATAGCCCAGCGGCACCAGCGAGATGAACATGCGGTCGATGTCGCCGGTGAAGATCGCCGGCCCGCCCGGCGCGAAGCCGGGGCGGAGGTCATCGAAGTCCAGCACGATCCGCGCTTGTGTCGGCGTGCCCATCGCACAGGTCCAGAGCCGCACGTACCAGCTCTGCTCGGCGCCGGCCTCGTCGCGGCCTTCCACCGTCAGCACCGGCCCGAACAGCGCATCGAGCGGCACCAGCCCCGGCCCCGAGATCCAGTCGAAGCTCAGGCGCACGCCACGATAGTCGCGCGCCGTCGCATAGGCGAGCAGCGGGTGCGACCAGCGATCGACGCTGTCCCAGATGAGCCCCGCCAGATCGGCCCGGGTCAGGAAGTCGAGATCGACGCGCAGCCGGTTCGGCCCCGGCGCGGTCACGGCGGCCATCATCGGCCGCGGGAAATCGACCGTCCAGAGCCTCGGGTCGAAGCGCTTCACCCAGCCCGTCCGGGCCCGGGTCTCGCGCGCGGCAAGCCAGCCCGCCACCTCAGCCCTCCAGCCGGCCGAGCGCGCGCTTCAGCTCCGCGGCCAGCTGCCGGCCGGTCGCCGCGAGATGGCGCCCATTGCCCTGCCCCCCGCCCGCCAGCGTCACCCGGACATTGACGGTCCGGGCCGCAGCTGCCGGCTCGACCCGCCCGGCCGTGGTCGGCACGAACAGCTCGGGGCCGCGCTCCCCCACCCAATAGGGCCGGCCCGGCGCCACCGGCCCGCCGATCGCCCGCCCCGGTGCACCCAGCAGCCCGGCCGCCAGCGCCGAACCCAGGCCTGCAAGCCCGCCGCCCACGCCCCCCTCCAGCTTCAGCGCAGCCGCTGCCACCTCGCCCAGGGCCCGCGCCGCGCCCCGGGCCAGCGCCTCGAATTCCAGCCGGCCGCTCCGCGCGGCTCGCGCGAGCGCCTGCTCGATGCCGCGCCCGGCCGCTGCCGCGCCAGCGCCCAGCCCGTCGACCAGGCTCGCCCGCATCGCCTCGATGTCGCGCTGGAATCCCCGCGTGTCGGCCGCCACCTTCAGCGAAAGCGCCTCGAAATCATCGATCATGGTCGGTCCGTTCCATCATCCGTTGCAGTTCCCCGCGCGAAAGCGGCAGGGCCGCCCCGGCAGCAGCGTCCGGGTTCGACAGCGCCAGCCCGAGATCGGCTGGTGTCGCCCGCCAGAAGGCCTCCGGGCTCCAGCCCAGTCGCCCGGTTGCAAGGCCGGCCGCTGCCCGCGCGATCGCCGCAAACGTCCGGCTCATGCGGGGTCGAAGGCGGCCGTCAGCAGCTTGCGAAAGGCCGGCAGCGCCGCCGGGGGCCCGGCCGCCAGCAGCGCGTCGCCGAAGGCCTCGCGCGTGCACCCGGGTTCAAGGGCGCAGTGCCAGAGCAGGGCCGCCATCTCGGCCAGGCGAATGTCCCCGGCGCCGGCCCGCGCCAGCAGGGCAAAGAGGCTGCCGACCTCGGCTTCCGCCGCAACGAGGGCAGCGAAGCTCGGCCGAAGCACCACCCTGCGCTCGCCCAGCATCAGCTCGGTCTCGCCGCGCAGCGGATTGGCCGCGGTCACAGCGCCACCACCGGCCCGGCGCTCTCAAGAGCGAGCGTGTAGCTTCGCTCGCCATTATAGTCCCCGGCATAGTCCAGCCGCACCAGCTGGAAGGCGCCGCGCAGCCGCTCGCCGCTCTCGAAGCTGAGTTCGAAACGGGCAATCGCACCGCTCAGCGCCTGGGTCCTGAGCTGCGCTTCGGCCTCCGAGCCGGTGAAGACGCCCGCGCCCGACACCGAGACGGACTTGACGCCCCCGGCCGCCATCAGCTCGCGCCACCCGCCCGAGCCCTTGTGCGTCACCACCACCGGCTCGGTCGCGATCGTCAGCTGCGTCGAGCGAAGCCCGGCGACTGTCCGGAACGTCTCCGGGTCGGCGCCGTCGCTCAGCCGCAACAGGAAGGCGGCACCCGATTCAATCGCCATCTTGGGTCTCCATCACCACCAGCGCCCGGACATCGAGCACCGCTTGCGTCCAGTCGCGCGGCCCGCGCCGCACCGCCGCACCTGCCGACTCCAGGCTCAGGATCCGCGCTGTCGGCAGCGTGCGCGGCATCGCCAGCACGGCGCGCTCCACCTCGGCGAGCACCGCCTTGGCGGCCCCCATGGCGCCGCGCGCGTCCCAGTAGGTCACGCTGAGGCGATGCTCGCTGGTCCGGCCACCGCGAAATCCCCGCGCGCGCACCATTTCCGGCCCGATCGACAGATAGGGCGCGCGCGAGTCCGGCGGCGGCCCGTCCAGCGCCTTCAGCCCCCGCGCCGCCAGCGCCGCGTTGCCGTCCAGTGCGGCCACCAGCGCCTGCTGCAGTTCAAGGCTCGCCTGCATCGCCCGCTCCTTCAGTCCGGCCCCGCACCGCTTCGATCCTCGGCCTTGAGCAGCACCAGCCCCGGCCGGTCGGGATCGAAGCCGATTCCCGTCACCACCAGGTCGAGCCCGCGCCACGTCGCCCGCATGCCGAGCCCGAGGCCCGGCCGCGCGCGCAGGGTCAGGCGCCACCGCTGGGCCGAATGCCGCGCATCGGCGACCAGGTCCGATGCGCCGGCCGGCCGCTCCGCCTCGATCCGCGCCCAGACGGTCCCCGCCGGAAGCCAGGCGTCCGCCTGGCTTCCGGCCGGATCGCGCGACGGGTCGCGCCGCCACAGATCGACACGCGCCTTCAGCGCGCCCGCCACTTCGCCCATCGGCCTGCCTCCGTTCCGAAAGGGGATTGCGCCTCAGCGCAGCCGCCGCGCTCGCCACGGCCCCAGCGCCCGTCGCACCGCCGGCGGCAGGCCCGAATCATCGGCAGCATCGCGGTGGGCGTGGAAGTGCGCGGCTGCCCGCAGCACGGCCAGCCGCAGCGCGTCGGGCACCCAGCTCCAGTCGGTCGCCATGCCGGCGCGATAGCGGATGCGGAGCCGCGCTCCCTCGCCCAGCCCGGCCACCGCAAGGGTCCCGCGCCCGTCCTTGTCCACCGACAGCGTGGCGACCCCGGGCGCCAGCGGTTCCGCCGCGCCCTCGACAATCGCCTCGGTCAGGCTGCGTACCGGCTCATGCCGCAGCTGGACGGCGCCGGCACGAAGCTCGGCCTGCTCCACCACCTCGCGCTCGAACAAGAGCAGGCCCAGCATGGCCTCGACCGTCTCGGTCGCCGCCCGAAGAAGGGCTGCCAGCAGCGCATCCTCGTCCGCCTGCTCGATCCGCAGATAGGCCTTCAGCTCCGCCAGCGCCGCTGCCGGCGGCCCGCGCTCGATCGTCGCCATCAGCGTTCCTCCACCCGGATCACGAGGCTCCGCTCGTCGGCCGATCCATCCGAGAAGCCAGCCCGACAGGTGGCGCGATAGACATGGCCGGCCACCCCCTCCGAGAGCCGAACCAGCGCCAGCGCCCCTTCGATCCGCTGCCCATCCGCCACGAGGCCGCCCGGCTCGATCGGCTCGATCGCCCAGGCAGCCGAAACCAGGCTGGCGGACGGCGCAAGCGCATCCGTCCAGTCCACACCATGGTCCAGCGCGGCGCCGGGGTCCTTCAGGAACAGGCTCACTGCGGCCCCCCGATCTCGACCGACCAGGGGTCGAAGCTCACCGTGCCGCCGGCCGCGAGCGCCTGCGCCGGGCAGGTCGTCACGTAGAGCAGCCGCGAGGTGGCACTGTCCAGCAACGCGACATGGTCGGCCGTGCCCGGCGTCACCACGGCCACCCCCGCCTTTCCGGCGATTGCGAGCCGTCGCCCCCCGCCCACTCCCGGCTGAAGCGAAAAGTCAGCCGACGCCAGGCTCGCTTCCGCCATCCGCCCGCTCCAGGCATCGGCATAGCTGGCCGGCTGCCCGGCCACCGCCACCATCCGGTCGGCGCCTGCAATCACCGCGAGCGCGCCGTCCAGCACCTCGCCTGCAACCCATTTGCCCATTTGCAGCTCCTCTCAGTCGGGATCGACCCGCAGAATTCGCGCCTCGCGCGCCACCCGCAGCACCCGGGCGCGCGCGCCACCACCCACCGCCTCGGCCCGCAGCCGCCCGCCTGCGTCTGCGGTTCCATTCTGGCCGTTTGCCGGCTGCACCCGGCCGGCCCAGGAAAGCCCCGCACCCCCGTCCGTCAGCGCATGGCCACAGGAAGCCACCGCAAGATCGGCCGGCAGACCGCCCGCAACCGGCACCTCCGATCCAGCGCTGAACCCGCCCCCGCTTTTCACCGTGCCGTCGCGGTAGGTGTCGCAGGTCGCGTTGAGGCAGCGGGGATTGCCCCCGAACGTCAGCAGCGGGCTTCCCGACTGCGGGCGATAGTCTCCGAACCCGTCCTTCGGGCCGGGCTGGAACTGGCTCCGGTCCTCCACGAACGCCGGCCAGCCGGCGTTGTTGCCGGGGCCGGGGCCGGGCGTCCCGCCGTCCACCGTCGCCGGGTCGCGCGTCGAGCGGATGCCGAAGAACTCATGCTCGAACCCGGCCGAGGTCACGCGGTTCATGAAGGTCGAGCCTTCGTAACCCACCCCGTAGAGCACCGACCATGCGCCGATGGCCGCCGGGTTCGTGGGCGTCGAATTGTCATGCTTCGTCGGCAGCCGGTCGAAGTGGCTGTTCCTGAGCACGTTGCCCGTCTTGGGCATGTCGGTCGCGCCGTCGCTCGGCTCGTTGTAGAGCCAGTTGATCCGCTGGCCGACGACCGTGCACCCCTCGAACACGCAATCATGCACCACCTCGTCCGACGAGCCGAAGATCAGCATCGGTTCGCCGATGATGCCGCCCAGGTTCGTCCGCTCCAGCAGCAGGTTCACGCAGGCGAAGCGGCGAATCACGCGCGGGTTCGACGGGCCGACCGTGCCAGACCTGTTGTTCGGAACCGCAAGCCCCACCGTGTTCCGCACACCACGCGCCGACACGTTCCAGACGATGCAGTCGAACGCGCCGTCGCCCTCGGCGGTCAGATCCCAGCCGCCCACTGCGCCTGTGCCGCCGTCTGCAACCGTCGAGTCCACGATGCGCCGCGCGTTCACCAGCACCTTGCCCTGTGCGCCCCGCCCGAACTCGACGTTGCGAACCGTGTGCGCCTGGCTGTTCGCGCCAGCGCCGCCCACGGTCGCGCCATAGCGCCACCAGCGCACGTCAAAGAAGTCGTAGCGATAGGCCCCGGCCGTCACCGTGCCCGAGCTGAGCCCGTTC
>JBKBUL010000085.1:0-6167 GCA_046290045.1 Sphingomonadaceae bacterium | reverse complement strand
GCCGCTGCTGTGTCTCGAGCGTGGTGACGCGCTGCGTGAGTTCGACAAGCGGCGAGGCGCCGGCCGTGCCGGCCCCGACGGGTGCGGCGGGTTCGGGCGCGACGATCTCGGGCGCGAAGAAGCGCTTGTCGCCGCCGGGAAACACCTGCCGCTGGACGGCGCGCATCTGGCCTTCGAGCGTCGTGACCCGGCGGTCGAGCGCGCGGGTGTCGGCCGGCGCCTGGGCGGCAGCCGATCCCGAGACGATGAGCGCAGCAAGCGCGAGGGGGAGGGGACGAAGGGTCATTCGGAGCTTCCGGCTGTGGCGGGCAAATCCGCCCCTATCAAGCCGCCCCCTGCCTTGCACCAGCCTGAATCGCGGCCCCGGGCCGCACTCAGGGCTCGATCGGCCGCGTCGGGGCCAGCCCGCCGGCGGGGGGCGCTGCATCCGCACGCGCCACCAGGTCGGCCGGCGCAAGCGAGAGGTTGCGCACCTGCTCGGCTGGTCCGCCCAGTGGCGGCAGCACCCGGTCGCCGACGCGAACCTCGATCGCGCCGGCCCGGCCGGTGCGAAGCGTCCAGGCCCGGCCCGGCGGCAGCGTCATCGACTGGCCGGGGCTCATGGTGCCCATGAAGAAGGTCTCCTCGCCGTCGGAGATCCGGAGCCACACCTCCTCGCGCGCCGTCAGCTGCACGGCGGCATCGGCGGCGACCGGCCCGGCCGGCTGGGGCGCGTCCGCCTCGTCTGCAGGCTCGGCAACCGGCTCGGCCGGCGCGTCCGCCTCGATCCCGGCGTCGGCGAGCGAAGGGGGCGGCGGCGTGAACCAGCCGGCGCCCCAGGCCCAGAACCCAGCGAGCAGAAGCAGCAGCAGCGCCGTCGTGCCGGCGACGAGCCCCCTCGAGGGCAGGCGGCGCGCTTCGAGTGGCTGCAGGTCGACAAGCGTCGGCACCGGATCGCCCTTGGCGGATTCGAGGCGATAGCGTTCGGCGGCGTGCGCCGGATCGACTCTCACGGTGCGGGCGAAGGCCTTCACGAAGCCCAGCGTGTAGGTGAGCGCCGGCAGCCGGTCGTGGCGGTCATGCTCGATGTCGGCGAGGATCCCGGGCCGTACCTTGGTCCGCTCGGCCACATCCTCCAGCCGGAGGCCCAGCCGCTCGCGCGCGGCGCGAAGCTCGGCGCCGATGCTGGCCGGCGGCGTCTCGGCCGGCGGAGCCTGCGGCGCCGGCTCGTCGGCGGGGCCGTCGCTCACCGGTGGAGCCTCATCGCGCGCATCCTCGCTCGCCACGCTTCGCGACCATCCTTGCCAGCCGCGGAAGCCCCCCGGTGGGCCTTTCCCGCCCCGGTAGGGCCCGCCGTCAGCCGCTCGTTAACCCTGTGGGTCAAGCGCTAGGCCGGGGCAGGGCGGCAAGTCAACCGAATCCGCCTCGGCGCGCTCCGCGCGCCAGGCTCGGCCCGTCGCGCTTGCTGCAATGCAGCGCCTGCGCTAAGGCCCCGGCTCGACCCTCACCCGGAAAGTCCCGATGTCCGCTCTGCCCCCACGCCTTCGCAACGTGGCGATCATCGCCCATGTCGATCATGGCAAGACCACCCTTGTCGACCAGCTGTTCCGCCAGTCCGGCACCTTCCGCGACAACCAGCGCGTGGCCGAGCGCGCCATGGATTCGAACGATCTGGAGCGCGAGCGCGGCATCACCATCCTCGCCAAGTGCACCAGCATCGAGTGGCAGGGCACGCGCATCAACATCGTCGACACCCCCGGCCACGCCGATTTCGGCGGCGAGGTGGAGCGCATCCTCTCGATGGTCGATGGCGTGATCCTGCTGGTCGATGCAGCCGAGGGCGCCATGCCGCAGACCAAGTTCGTCACCTCGAAGGCGCTGGCGCTGGGCCTGAGGCCGATCGTCGTCGTCAACAAGATCGACCGGCCCGACGGCCGCCCCCAGGCCGTGCTGGACGAGGTGTTCGACCTGTTCGTGGCGCTGGGCGCATCGGATGAGCAGCTCGATTTCCCCGTGCTCTTCGCCTCGGGCCGCAACGGCTATGCCGGCACCAGCGCCGAAGTGCGCGACGGCACGCTCGAGCCGCTGTTCGAAACCATCCTCGCCCATGTCCCGCCGCCGGTCGCCGATGCACAAGCGCCCTTCAGCCTCCTCGTCTCCCTGCTCGATCGCGACGCCTTCGTCGGCCGGATCCTCACCGGCCGGATCGCCTCGGGCCGCCTTTCCCTCAACATGCCGATCCACGCGCTCGACGCCGAGGGAAGGGTGGTCGAAAGCGGTCGCGCCACCAAGATCCTCGCCTTTCGCGGCCTCGAGCGCGTGCCTGTCGAGGAAGCGCTGGCCGGCGACATCGTCTCGATCGCCGGGCTGACCACGGCAACCGTCGCCAACACCATTGCCGACCCGGCCGTTTCCACGCCCATTCCGGCGCAGCCGATCGACCCGCCGACGCTCTCGATGCGGTTCTCGGTCAACGACAGCCCCTTTGCCGGCCGTGAGGGAACGAAGGTGACCAGCCGGATGATCCGCGACCGGCTGCTGCGCGAGGCGGAAGGCAATGTCGCCATCACGGTCACCGAAAGCGAGGACAAGGACAGTTTCGATGTCGCCGGCCGCGGCGAACTGCAACTGGGCGTCCTCATCGAGACGATGCGGCGCGAGGGCTTCGAACTGTCGATCGGCCGGCCGCGCGTCATCTTCGGCACCGACGAGGCAGGCAACCGCACCGAGCCCTATGAGACGGTGGTGATCGACGTCGACGAGGACTGGTCGGGCACGGTCGTCGAGAAGATGGCGATGCGCAAGGCCGAGATGACCGACATGCGCCCGTCGGGCGGCGGCAAGGTGAGGCTCACCTTCAGCGCGCCGTCGCGCGGGCTCATCGGCTACCACGGCGAGTTCCTGTCCGACACGCGCGGCACGGGGATCATGAACCGCCTGTTCGACCGCTACGGCCCCTGGAAGGGGCCGATCGCCGGCCGCCCGAACGGTGTTCTCATCTCCACCGAGACCGGCGAGGCGGTGGGCTATGCGCTCGGCTATCTCGAGGAGCGGGGCGATCTGATGGTGGTGCCGGGCGAGCCGGTCTATGCCGGGATGGTCATCGGCGAGAATGCCAAGGCCGAGGATCTCGAGGTCAATCCGCTCAAGTCGAAGCAGCTCACCAACTTCCGCGCCTCGGGCAAGGACGATGCGCTTCGGCTCTCGCCGCCGAAGCGCCTCACGCTCGAACAGGCGATCGCCTACATCGACGAGGACGAGCTGGTGGAAGTGACCCCGCGCTCGATCCGGATCCGCAAGCGCTGGCTCGACCCGCACGAGCGCAAGCGCCAGGCGCGCGCGCTGAAGGCCGGCTGACGGCTTGCGCCGGCGCCGGCCAGGCGGCAGTCTGTGCACGCCCCACCCGTCGAGGAGATCGCGATGCCCCGTTCCGCCCCGCTGATGGCTGCGCTGCTGGCCGCCGTCGTCGCAACCCCTGCGCTGGCGCAGGCGCCGGCCGAGATCATCAAGCAGCGGCAGGGGCACTTCAAGGAATTCGGCCGCGCCATGAAGGCCATCTCCGACGAGATGCGCGCCCGCTCGCCCGACGCGGCCATCGTCCGCAAGCAGGCCCAGACGCTCGCCGGCTTCGGCCCGCAGATCCCCGGCTGGTTCCCGCGCGGCACCGGGCCGGAATCGGGGGTGGCGACCGAGGCGCTGCCAGCCATCTGGGCCCGCTCGTCGGATTTCACCGCGCGCGCCAACGAGTTGACGGCGGCCGCCCGCGCGCTCGATGCGGCAGCCGCCAGCGGGGACGCGGCCCGCATGCGCAGCGCGACCGCAGCGCTCGGGGGCACCTGCAAGGGCTGCCACGACGATTTCCGCCTGAAGAAATAGCCATGGCCGCACCGGGCTTTGCCCTGTGGGACTGGCCGGTTCGCCTGTGCCATCTCGGGTTCATCCTGCTCGTGCCGCTGCAATGGTGGACATGGAAGGAAGGCCATATGGACTGGCATGTCCGCCTCGGCCTCGTCTTTCTCGGCCTGGTGCTGTTCCGGATCCTCTGGGGCTTCGCCGGCTCGGAGACGGCGCGATTCCGCCAGTTCGTTCGCGGCCCGGCCGCTATCCGGGCCTATCTCACGCAAGGCCGCTGGCATGGGGTCGGCCACAATCCGCTGGGGGGCCTGAGCGTGGTTGCGATCCTGCTGCTGCTCCTGGCGCAGGCGTCGCTCGGCCTGTTCGCCACCGACACGGATGGGCTCGTCTATGGCCCGCTGTCCCATCTCGTCAGCTTCGAGGCAGCGTCCGCGGCGGGCGAATGGCATGAGCGGACCTTCAACCTGCTGCTGGCGCTGATCGCGCTGCACCTCTCGGCAATTGCCGTCCACACCATGCTGCTCGGCCACAATCTCATCGGCCCGATGGTGACGGGCCGCAAGCAGCCCGACGACGAAACACCGCCGGGCACGCCCGCGCCGGTGATCGCGCCCTCGGCCCGGGCCTTCGCGCTGGCGCTGCCGGTGGCGCTCCTCGTCTGGTGGGTGGGGGCCGGCGCGCCGCTGCCGGGCGGCTGATGGCCGAGGGGCCCTTTCCGGCGAGCCCGCAGATGGCGCGCGCGCTCGAGCTGGCGAAGGCCGCTTCTGCGGCCGGTGAAGTGCCGGTGGGCGCCGTGCTGGCCGGGCCGGATGGCGCCATCCTCGCCGAAGCCCATAACCGCACCCGCAGCCTGCCCGACCCCACTGCCCATGCCGAGGTTCTGGCATTGCGCGAAGGGGCGCGCCGGCTGGGGAATGAGCGCCTGATCGGCTGCACGCTCTGGGTCACGCTGGAGCCCTGCCCGATGTGCGCGGCGGCCATCGCCGAGGCCCGCATCGCCCGCCTCGTCTATGCCGCGGCTGACCCCAAGGGCGGTGGCGTGATCCACGGGCCGCGAATCTTCGCCCACAGCCGGCATGTGCCCGAAGTGGTGGGCGGAATCGCCGAGACGGAGGCGGCCGCGCTGCTGACCGGCTTCTTCGCGAGCCGCCGCTAGACGGCGAGATCGGCCTCGAGGAAGCGCTCGACGGCCCCCATCGGCACGCCCTTGGCCACGAAGGCGTCGCCGATGCCGCGCGAGAGAATGAAGGCCAGCCCCTCGGCAGTCGCCTTCTTGTCGTGGCGCATGTGGGCGACGAGGCGCGGCGCGGCGTCGCGCTCGATCCCGGCCTCGTGCGGCCAGGCCATCAGCCCGGCGGCGAGCAGGTGGCGGGTCAGCCGCTCGGCGTCGGCGGCTGGCGCAAGGCCGCGTGCAGCCGAGAAGCGAAGCGCCTGCGCCATGCCGATGCCGACCGCCTCGCCGTGCAGCAGCCGGTCTGAGAAGCCGGTCTCGGCCTCCAGCGCATGGCCGAAGGTATGGCCGAAGTTCAGAAGCGCGCGGATGTCGTCCGTCTCCCGCTCGTCGGCGGCGACGATCGCCGCCTTCGCCCGGCAGGATTGGGCGATGGCATGCGCCAGCACGCTGGCCTCGCCGCCCAGCAGCCGGCCGGCGTTCGCCTCGCACCAGTCGAAGAAGGCCGCATCCTGGATGAGGCCGTATTTCACGATCTCGGCATAGCCGGCGCGCATCTCGCGTGGCGGCAGGGTCTTCAGGCAGTCGAGATCGGCCCAGACGGCGATCGGCTGGTGGAAGGCCCCCACCAGATTCTTGCCCTGGGGCATGTTGATCCCCGTCTTGCCGCCGACCGAACTGTCCACCATCGCCAGCAGGGTCGTCGGCACCTGCACGAAGGGCAGCCCGCGCTTCAGGATCGCGGCCGCGAAGCCGGCGAGATCGCCGACCACCCCGCCGCCCAGCGCGATCACCAGGTCCGAGCGGGTCAGGCCGAGGTCGAGCAGGCGGCCGACAAGGGCTTCGAGGCCGGCAAACCCCTTGGTCGCCTCGCCCGGCGGCAGGATGATCGCCTCGGCGCGGATGTCGCCCAGCCCCGTCCTCAGCCGGTCGAGATGCAGGGCCGCCACCGTCTCGTCGGTGACGATCGCGATCCGCTTCGCCGCCGCCGAGACCCGGCGGAGCCGCTCGCTGGCCTCGGCCAGCAGGCCCGGCCCGATGCTGATGTCATAGCTGCGGGCGCCGAGCCCGACGGGAACGTCGATGATGGTCATGCCTTCGTTCGTGTCAGTCGCCTTGCCTGTCGAGCGCGTCCAGGATGGCGCGCACGCTGTCCTCGTGC
>JBKBUL010000084.1:0-6357 GCA_046290045.1 Sphingomonadaceae bacterium | reverse complement strand
GCCCGGATCAGCGCGCGGCGGTCCCGCCCCTCAGGCGGCATCGAGGGCGGCGAGCCGCTCGGCCTCGTCCTCGGCGATCAGCGCCGAGATCAGCTCGTCGAGCGCGCTTCCCTCCAGCACCTCGGGCAGGCGGTGCACCGTCAGGTTGATCCGGTGGTCGGTCATCCGGCCTTGCGGGAAGTTGTAGGTGCGGATCCGCTCCGAGCGGTCGCCCGACCCCACCATCGAGCGCCGGTCGGCCGCGCGCGCGCTCGCCAGCTTCTCGCGCTCCAGCTCGTAGAGGCGGGCGCGCAGCACCTTCATCGCCTTGGCCTTGTTCTTGTGCTGGCTCTTCTCGTCCTGCTGCGAGACGACAAGGCCGGTCGGCAGATGGGTGATGCGGACGGCCGAATCGGTCGTGTTCACGCTCTGCCCGCCCGGCCCGCTCGAGCGGAACACGTCGATGCGCAGGTCCTTCTCGTCGATGTGAATGTCCACGTCCTCCGCCTCCGGCAGCACGGCGACGGTCGCCGCCGAGGTGTGGATCCGCCCGCCGGCCTCGGTCAAAGGCACGCGCTGCACCCGGTGGACTCCGCATTCGAACTTGAGGCGCGCGAACACCCCCTCGCCCGAGACGGCCATCACCACTTCCTTGAAGCCGCCCAGCTCCGCGGGGCTGGCCGAGAGCATCTCGGTCCGCCAGCCGCGCAGGTCGGCATAGCGCTGGTACATGCGAAGAAGATCGCCGGCGAACAGCGCCGCCTCGTCGCCGCCGGTGCCGGCCCGGATCTCGAGGATGGCGGGCCTTGAGTCCGCTGCATCCTTGGGCAGCAGCTGCAGGGCCAGCGCCCGCTCGGCCTCGGGCAGGCGGGCCTTCAGGTCGGGCAGTTCCTCGCTGGCGAGCGCGCGCATCTCGGCATCCGCCGAGGCGTCGCCGGCCAGCGCTTCCAGCTCGGCCATCTCGCGCCGCATCGAAAGCACGGCGCGCGCCGCCTCGGCCGCCGGCGTCAGCTCGGCATAGTCCTTCGACAGGCCCGCGAACCGCTCGGGCGGCAGCGCCGGATTGGCCATTTCGGCAGCCAGCGCCTCGTGGCGCTGGATCAGCTGGGCAAGCCTCTGGTCGGGAAGATGGATGCTCATTCGCCTCGCATCGCAAGCGTCTCATACCCCTCCGGCAGGCGAGACAGGATCGTCCGCATGCGCCCGCGCGCCCCCTCGTCCTTCACCCGGTCCACCAGGTGAAGGCTCTCAGCAGTCCGGCGGCCGTCGCGGACATAGAGGATCGCCTGCACCCCATCCCTCGCCGCCTGCTCGGCGCGCTTGCGGGCATTGCCGCGATAGGCCTGCGCCACAGCAAGCCCCGCAGCACGCAGCGCGCCGGCGATCCTGAGCGCCTCGGCTTCGGCCTCCGCCGCCTCGGGGATGACAGCAACAAGCGGGCGCTCAGCTTCCGGCGCCGCGCACAGCATCATCAGCCGCTCGATGCCCCCCGCCCAGCCGACCGCCGGCGTCGCCGGCCCGCCCATCGCCTCGATGAGTCCGTCATAGCGCCCGCCGCCGATCACGGTTGCCTGCGCGCCGAGATCCCCGCTCACGAACTCGAAGGCGGTGTGCCGGTAGTAGTCGAAGCCGCGCACCAGCCGCGGCTGCCGCTCGAAGGCGACGCCCGAGGCATGCAGCCCCTTCTGCACCGCCTCGAAGAAGGCCCCGGCCTCGCTCGTCAGGAAGGCGTCGATGGCGGGCGCGGCTGCCACCAGCTCGCGCTCGGCCGGGTCCTTGCTGTCGAGGATCCGAAGCGGGTTGGTCTCCAGCCGCCGCCGGCTGTCCTCGCTGAGCGCATCGGCATGGGCCGAGAAGTGCCGCACGAGCGCGTCCCGCCAGCGCGCGCGCGTCTCGGCATCGCCCAGCGTGTTGAGCTGGAGCGTGACGCCCCCGATGCACAGCCCCTTCAGCAGCAGGTCGG
This sequence comes from Sphingomonadaceae bacterium, assembly GCA_046290045.1. Classification (GTDB taxonomy): domain Bacteria; phylum Pseudomonadota; class Alphaproteobacteria; order Sphingomonadales; family Sphingomonadaceae; genus Sandaracinobacteroides. The sequence continues at coordinate 4,415 of JBKBUL010000084.1, read as the reverse complement.
CGAACGCGATCAGCTCCACGTCGGCCATTGGCTCGGCCGCGCCGATCACTTCGGCGTCGATCTGGTGGAACTGGCGATAGCGGCCCTTCTGCGGCCGCTCGTAGCGGAACAGCGGCCCGTGCGTCACCAGCTTCAGCGGCACATGCTGCTGCCAGCCCTCGGAGATGAAGGCGCGGCAGATGCCCGCCGTGAACTCGGGCCTGAGCGTCAGCGATTCGCCGTTCCGATCCTCGAAGCTGTACATTTCCTTCGCGACCACGTCGGTCGTCTCGCCCAGTGTTCGCGCGAACACATGGGTGAACTCGACCACGGGCACCATCACCGGCCGGAAGCCGAACCGCCGGGCGACATCGCGAAACCGGTCCACCACATGCTCGAAGCGGGCGGCCGCCTCGCCGAGGAAATCCTGCATGCCGCGCACCGGCTGAGGTCTGGGGGGTCGCGCACTCATGGCGGGCGCGCCTAGCAGGCGCGGTCGCCTCGCGCAAAGCTCAGGCGCTCGACACCAGCTTCAGCCCGATGATGGCGGCGACCAGGATAGTCAGCATCAGCAGGCGCGGCCACTCGGCCGGTTCGCGGAAGAAGAGGATGCCGAGCAGCGCCGTCCCAGCCGCCCCGATCCCCACCCACACGGCATAGGCGGTGGCCAGCGGGATGGTGCGCGCCGCCCGCTCCAGCAGCAGGAAGGAGAGCGCGGCCGACACCACGAAGCCGGCCGTCCAGCCCGGATGCCGGAAGCCGTCGGCGAAGCGAAGGCAGGTAGTGAACCCCACCTCGAACAGCCCGGCGCCCAGCAGCAGCAGCCAGGCCGTGGCCGGCGCCATCAGGCGGCCTCGGCGCCTGCGTCCGCTGCGGCCTTCGCGGCCTCGATCTCGGCGGCCTTGGCCTCCACCAGCTTCACGATGTGATCGACGATGTCGGCGTCCTGCACATGATGGTCGGTGACGCCACTCAGATAGACCATGTGGCGGCCGTTGCCGCCGCCCGTCAGCCCGATGTCGGTCTCGCGCGCCTCGCCCGGCCCGTTCACCACGCAGCCCAGGACCGACAGCGACAGCGGCGTGGTGATATGGGCAAGCCGCTGCTCCAGCACTTCGACGGTGCGGATCACGTCGAAGCCCTGCCGCGCGCAGCTCGGGCAGCTCACGATCTTCACGCCCCGCGCCCGTATTCCCAGCGACTTCAGGATATGGAAGCCGACCTTCACTTCCTCCTCGGGCTCGGCCGACAGCGAGACCCGGATCGTGTCCCCCACGCCCGCCCACAGCAGCATGCCGAGCCCGATCGATGACTTGACGGTCCCGCCGATGAGGCCACCGGCCTCGGTGATGCCAAGGTGCAGCGGATAGTCGGAGCGGGCAGCCAGATCATTGTAGGCGGCTACCGCCAGGAACACGTCGGAGGCCTTCACCGAGATCTTGAACTGGTGGAAATCCTCGTCCTCCAGCAGCTTCGCATGCTCGAACGCGCTCTCGACCAGCGCGTCGGGGCAGGGCTCGCCATATTTCTCGAGGAGATGCTTCTCGAGGCTGCCGGCATTCACGCCGATCCGGATCGAGCAGCCGTTCGCCTTGGCGGCGCGAACCACCTCGCGCACCCGCTCGCGGCTGCCGATGTTGCCGGGATTGATCCTGAGGCACGCCGCGCCTGCGTCAGCGGCCTCCAGCGCGCGGGCGTAGTGGAAGTGGATGTCGGCCACCAGCGGCACCTTCGCAGCGCGGGCGATCTGCCGGAAGGCGGCGGTTGCCTCCTTCGTCGGGCAGGACACGCGGATGATGTCCGCCCCCACTTCCTCGCAGCGGCGGATCTGGTCGATGGTGGCCGCCGCATCCTCGGTCGGCGTGTTGGTCATGGTCTGCACGCTGATGGGCGCGTCCCCGCCGACGGGAACGCGGCCCACCATGATCTGCCGCGACTTGCGGCGGACGATATCGCGCCAGGGCCTGACCGACATGGGCCGCTCCTACCGCGCCGCCACCACGACGGTCACCGCCCGCCGGTTGCGCGCCCAGGCTTCCTCGTTGGCGCCGTCCACGGCCGGTCGCTCCTTGCCATAGCTGATGATCGACATGCGGCCCGTGCTCACCCCTTGCGCCGCCAGGAAGTTGCGCGCGGCATTCGCCCGCCGCTCGCCCAGCGCGAGGTTATATTCCCGCGTCCCGCGCTCGTCGGTGTGGCCCTCGATGGTCACGCGAACGCCAGGGTTCCTGACCAGCCACTCGGCCTGGGCGCCGAGGATCGCACGCGCCGTCTCGTCCAGCGCATAGCTGTCGAAGGCGAACAGCACCGTGTCGGAGCCGGCCGCCTGAATCAGCGCCTGCTGGCTTCCGGCCAGCGCCGCGGACCCCACCGGCTCGGGCGGCGGCACGGTGCCGGGCTGGTCGATCGCGCCCGAGGAGGGCGGTGGCGACCAGGCTTCGGGCGGAAGAACGTCGCGGTTGCGGGCACAGCCGGCCAGCACGACCGTGCCGGAAAGCAGCATCAGGGTGGCGATCTTGCGTGTCATCTCGTCTCCCTCACTACAACGAAAGTGGAACAGGGCAATCCGATTTCCGCTTATCGCGGACTGGCCGATGTCCGCTCATCTGAGCAGTGGGCCCCAGGCCGGGTCGCTGGCATCGAGCGGGGTCGGGATCCGCCGGTCGTTGCGGCCGGTCAGGTCGATGGATCGCAGCTGCGATCGGCCCGACCTGTCGGTTCGGGTGAACAGGATCACCCGGCCGTTGGGCGCCCAGCTCGGGCTTTCATCCTGCCAGCTGTCGGTCAGCAGCCGCTCGCCCGAGCCGTCGGGTCGGATCACCGCGATCCGGAACGAGCCGCCGCGCATCCGCGTGAAGGCGATGAGGTCGCCGCGCGGGCTCCACACCGGCGATGCGGCGCGCCCCTCGCCGAAGCTGATCCGCTGCGCGCCCGAGCCATCGGCGTTCATGACGTAGAGCTGCTGCGAGCCGCCGCGGTCGCTTTCGAACACGATGCGCCGGCCATCGGGCGAGAAGCTGGGCGAGGTGTCGATGGAATTGCCGCTGGTCAGCCGCCGGGTCTGCCGGGTCGCGACATCATAGGCATAGATGTCGGCATTGCCGGCCCGGGTCACGCTGAACACCAGCGTGCGCCCGTCCGGCGAGAAGCGGCCGGCGAAGCTCATCGAATCGAAGGCGCCCACCTGCTGCTGCTCGCCCGTCTGGATGTTGTAGATCAGCACGCGCGGCCGGTTCTCGGAAAAGCTCATGTAGCTGATCGTCTCGTCGCGCGGGGAGAATCGCGGCATCAGGACGAGCGACTGGCCCGAGGTCAGGAAGCGGTGGTTGGCGCCGTCCTGGTCCATGATCGCCAGCCGCTTCACCCGGTTGGTGCGCGGCCCGCTTTCCGCCACATAGACGATGCGGCTGTCGAAATAGCCGCTCTCGCCGGTCAGCCGCGAATAGACGGCGTCCGAACATTTGTGCGCCGCCCGCCGCCAGCCCGCCGGCGTGACGGTGAAGCCCTGGCGCAGCAGCTGCTCCTCCGAGAAGACATCGTAGAGCGCGCAGGCCACCGTCAGCGTGCCGTCCGGATTGGCGTTCACGAAGCCTGTCACCAGCGCCTGCGGCCCGGCGGCGCGCAGCGCACCGAACAGCGGCCGATCCACCTCGGCAATGCCGACCGCCGGCAGCGCGGCTGTCGGCAGCGGCCGGAACAGTCCCGATCCGCCCAGGTTGTTGGCGATGATCTGCGCCACCTGCCGCCCCAGCTCGGCGGTGCTGCCGGCTGGCGTCGGCTGGGCGGCGGCCGTCGGGAAGGGGGGCACGGCGATCGGCATGGGCGCTTCCACGCCGCTGGTGATGTCCACGCGCAGCTGCGCGGCCGCCGGCGCGGCCAGCAGCATCAGGGCAAGCGGGAACAGGATACACCTCATGTCATCAGCCTCGGGTCGAAGTTGAGCTCGAACTCGCGCCAGTGCACATAGAGGTCATCGGGCAGCTGCAGCGGCGCGCAGCGCAGCACCGCCCGCCGCGCCGACTCCACGAACGCCCGGGCATAGGCCTGGTTTCCGGCGCTCGCGCCCGTCTGGCTCACGAACTCCGGCGGGGCAGCGACCGTCCCGTCGCGGTTCAGGCGGATCCTCAGCACGGCGGTCATCTCCGCCACATCGGCGCCGCCGATGGGCGGGTTCCAGCAGGGCGCGATCTGGGCGCGGATCGCCTGCTCCAGCGTCGCCGCCTGGATGGGCGACAGCCGCGCCTGCCGTGGTGCGGGCGGCTCGGCGGTGCGCGCCGACGGGTCCGTCTCGCGCGTGCGCTGCGGCGCCTCGGGGCGCGACCGGTCGATCAGCGCCGCCATCTGGCCCGCGTCGAAGCGGTTCGCCTCGCGGGCCGGCGGCCGCTCGCGCGGGGCGGGCTGCGGGCGCGGCGGCTCGGCGGCCGCGATCCGGTCCT
>JBKBUL010000083.1:0-6473 GCA_046290045.1 Sphingomonadaceae bacterium | reverse complement strand
CAAGACAACCCGAGAGATGAGGGGGGGAGACCGATCCCCCCCCGCCTCTCCCCCGACCCCAGCGGGAGCTTCGGACGATGGGCAGCATGAGCATCTGGCACTGGGTGGTGGTGGCGCTGGTCGTGCTGCTGCTGTTCGGGCGCGGGCGGATTTCCGAGATGATGGGCGACCTCGCCAAGGGGATCAAATCCTTCAAGAAGGGCCTGGCCGACGACGAGGTGACGCCTCCGGCGCCGGCCGCGCCGCCGCCCCAGGTGACGCACCGCGCGCCGGCCGACACGACGGCGCGGGCGACGGCCCCCGACGGCGAGCCGCGCTGACGGCCGCGCGGGCGCAGCCTTTCGCCCGATGTTCGAGCTGGCCACCTCGGAGCTGCTGCTGATCGCGATCGTCGCGCTGATCGTGATCGGGCCGAAGGATCTGCCCCACGCGCTCCGGCAGTTGGGGCGGGCGGCCGGCAAGGCGCGCGCCATGACCCGCCACCTGCGCGCCGGCTTCGACGAGATGGTGCGGCAGGCGGAACTCGAGGAAATGGAGAAGGAATGGCGCGCCCACAATGCGCGCGTGATGGCGGAGACGGCGGGCGCGCCGCGCTGGCCCGATCCTGAAGCGCCGATCGACCCGATGGCCGCCCCGGCCGACGCGGCACGGCCTGACGGCCCGGCCCCGCCGGCCGACGGGGATGGCGAGGCGCCGCCGAGGCCCGGCCCGCTGCCATGAAGGACATCGACGACACCAAGGCGCCGCTGATCGACCATCTGGTCGAGCTCAGACAGCGGCTGATCTGGTCGGTGCTGGCGCTGCTCGTCGCCTTCTTCGCCTGCTTTGCCTTCGCGCGCGACATCTTCAACATCCTCGTCATCCCGCTGGCGAACGCCGGCCAGGACCGGGTGATCTTCACCCAGATGTTCGAGGCCTTCCTGGTGCAGGTGCGCGTCGCCTTCTTCGGGGCGCTGATGCTGGGCTTCCCGGTGGTGGCCACCCAGCTGTGGCGCTTCGTGGCCCCCGGCCTCTACCGGCAGGAGAAGAAGGCGCTGCTGCCCTTCCTGATCGTGACCCCCTTCCTGTTCGCGGCCGGCGCGAGCTTCGCCTATTTCGTGGCGATCCCGGTGGCGCTCGCCTTCCTGCTGGGCTTCCAGGGGGAGCTGGGCTCGGGGGTGACGCAGGAGGCGCTGCCGTCGGTGGGCGCCTATCTGAGCTTCATCATGCAGTTCCTGTTCGCCTTCGGGCTCGCCTTCCTGCTGCCGGTGCTGCTGATGCTGATGACCCGGGCGGGCCTCGTGACCCGCGACCAGCTGAAGGCCTTCCGCCGCTATTTCATCGTGGCCGCCTTCGTGATCGCCGCCATCTTCACGCCGCCCGACGTGGTGAGCCAGCTGCTGCTCGCCGTGCCGCTGCTGCTGCTCTACGAGCTGAGCCTTGCCGCCATCTGGTTCAGCGAGCGGCGCGCCAGGCCCGTCACCGACGACACGACCCCTGCCCCCCCTGAGGAAAAGCCCGCCGAATGAGCCTGAACCTTGCCCGCCCCGAGCTGCTTCGCGGTGCCAACCTGATTGCCGGCCGCTGGATCGAGGGGCGCGCGGACGGGATCGCGGTGCGCAACCCCGCGACCGGCGAGACGATCGCGCATGTGCCGAGGCTGGGGCGCGGGGAAGCGGCCGAGGCGATCGCGGCGGCCGCCGAGGCCATGCCGGCCTGGGCCGGGCAGACGGCCAAGGCGCGCAGCGTGGTGCTGCGGCGCTGGTTCGACCTGGTGATGATGAACCAGGCCGATCTCGCCGCGATCATGACCGCCGAGCAGGGCAAGCCGCTGGCCGAGGCGAAGGGCGAGATCGCCTATGCGGCGAGCTTCATCGAGTGGTTCGCCGAGGAGGGCAAGCGCGCCTATGGCGACATCATCCCGCCCCACGCGGCGGACCGGCGGATCCTGGTGCTGAAGCAGCCGATCGGCGTGGCGGCCGCGATCACGCCGTGGAACTTCCCGGCCGCGATGATCACCCGCAAGGCCGCGCCTGCGCTGGCGGCGGGCTGCCCCATGATCGTGAAGCCGGCGAGCGCGACGCCCCTGTCGGCGGTCGCGCTGGCGATCCTTGCCGTGGAGGCCGGGCTCGACCCGCGGCTCCTCTCGGTGATCACCGGGCCGGCGGGCGCGCTGGCAGACGAGTTCACGCAGAACCGCCATGTGCGCAAGATCAGCTTCACCGGCTCGACCGAGATCGGGAAGGACCTCTACGCCAAGGCGGCGGGGCAGGTGCAGAAGGTGAGCCTGGAGCTGGGCGGCAATGCGCCCTTCATCGTGCTCGACGACGCCGATCTCGACGCGGCCGTCGAGGGGTGCATCGCCTCCAAGTTCCGCAACGCCGGCCAGACCTGCGTGTGCGCGAACCGCATCTATGCACAGGCCGGCGTGCACGACGCCTTCGTCGAGAAGCTGGCGAAGCGGGTGGCGGCGCTGAGGGTGGGCGACGGGGCGGCCGACGGCACCGAGATCGGGCCGATGATCGACGAGGCTGCCGTCGAGAAGACCGAAGCGCATCTCGCCGATGCGCTGGCGAAGGGCGCGAAGCTGGTGACGGGGGGCCGGCGGCACGCGCTGGGCGGCACCTTCTTCGAGCCGACGCTGGTGACGGGGGTGACGGCGGACATGGCGGTCGCGCGCGAGGAGACGTTCGGGCCGCTCGCCCCGGTGTTCCGCTTCGAGACGGATGCCGAGGCGATCCGCGCGGCGAACGACACCGAGTTCGGGCTGGCGGCCTATTTCTATGGCCGCGACGTGGGGCGGATCTTCCGCATGGCCGAAGCGCTGGAGTACGGGATGGTGGGCATCAACACGGGCATCCTCTCGACCGAGGTGGCGCCCTTCGGGGGCGTGAAGGAATCGGGGATCGGGCGGGAAGGCTCGAAATACGGCCTCGAGGAGTATCTCGAGACCAAGTACCTCTGTCTCGGGCTGTGAGCGGGCGGCGGCCCGCGCGGCTGCTGATGATCTACAACGCCGATGGCGGGCTGGTGAATGGCGCGCTCGACCTGATGCACAAGATCGTCAGCCCCTCGACCTACGCCTGCCGGCTGTGCGAGCTGACCTATGGCACCCTCGGCATGAAGCGCGACTGGCGGGCGACTGTGGAGGCGCTGCCGCTGCCCGTCCGGTTCCTGCATCGGGACGAGTGGCTGACCGAGCGGCCGGGTGACGCGACCCCGCTGCCGGCCATTCTCGTGGAGGAGGTGGACGGGGGCCTCGAGACGCTGGTGTCGGCGGCGGAGTTCGAGGGGGTGGCCGACCTTGCCTCACTCAAGGCCCTGCTCGCCGCGCGGCTCGCGGCGGTAGGGGAGGGCTGATTCCAGCGCCCGCGCCTCGGCCGCGACGGCCGGGCGTTCGCGCCGCAGGAAGTCAGCGACGGCGGCGTGGAAGCGCGGGTCGGCGACGAAGTGCATCGAGCGCGTCTCGATGGGGCGGTAGCCGCGCGCCAGCTTGTGCGCCCCCTGCGCCCCGGCCTCGACCCGGGCCAGCTTTCGCTGGCAGGCGATGTCGATCGCCTGGTGGTAGCAGAGCTCGAAGTGGAGGAAGGGGATGTCTTCGATGCAGCCCCAGTGGCGGCCGTAGAGGGCGTCGTCGCCCAGGAAGTTGAGCGCGCCGGCGACGTAGCGCCTGCCCTTTCGGGCCATCACCAGCACGATGCGGTCGGCCATGCGCTCGCCCACAAGGCTGAAGAAACGGCGGTTGAGATAGGGCCGGCCCCATTTGCGGCTGCCGGTGTCGAGGTAGAAGGCGAAGAAGGCGTCCCACGTAGACTCGGTCAGGTCGGTACCGGAGAGCCAGACGACCTCGTCGATGGCGGCAAGCGCGGCCTCGCGCTCGTGGCGGAGCGTCTTGCGCTTGCGCGAGGCGAGGCTGCCGAGGAAATCGTCGAAGCCCGCGAAGCCCTGGTTGAGCCAGTGGAACTGGACATCGCGCCGTTCCTGCCATCCGGCCTCGGCGAAGGCCCGGGCGTCGGCCTCGGGGAGGAAGGTGGCGTGGGCGGTGGAGAGGGCGTTCTGGCGGACGAGGGTTTCGCTGGCTGCGACGAGCGTCGCCCGGACGGCGGCGTCACCGGCGAGCAGCTTCGGCGCGGTGGCCGGCGTGAAGGGAACCGAATGCTGGAGCTTGGGATAATAGGCGAGGCCGGCGCGCGCCCAGGCATCGGCCCAGCCATGATCGAACACATATTCACCCTGGCTGTGGGCCTTGAGGTAGCCGGGCAGGATTCCGGCAGGGGCGCCATCGGGGCCGTCCACGAGGATGTGGCAGGGCCGCCAGCCCGTCGCCTCGACGGCCGAGCCGGAATCCTCGAGCGCGGAGATGAAACCGTGGGCGACGAAGGGGCTGGCGGTGCCGGCGAGGCGATCCCAGAGCGCGGGCGCAACCTCGGCCGCGCGCGCGACGATCCGGGCGACCGCCGGCGCGAGTTCGCTCATCGCACCTCGACGACGGCGTCCACCTCGACCGCGACTCCGCGCGGCAGGGCCGGCACGCCGACGGCGGCGCGCGCGTGGCGCCCGGCCTCCCCGAAGAGGGCGACGAGCAGCTCGGAGGCGCCATTGGCGACCTCGGGCTGGTCGGCGAAATCGGGCGTGCACTGGACGAAGACGCCGAGCTTCACGACGCGTTTCACGCCCGAGAGATCGCCCAGCGCCTTCTTCAGCTGCGCCACGATCATGAGGGCACAGCGCCGCGCCGCTTCCTGGCCGGCTGGCACGTCCATGTCGGCGCCGAGGCGGCCCCTGATGAGCGAGCCATCGGCGGCGATCGAGATCTGGCCCGACACATGCGCAAGGTTGCCGGCGATGACGACCGGGACATAGGCGGCGACCGGCGCCATCGCCTCGGGCAGGGTGAGGCCAAGCTCGGCCAGTTTCGCGTCAACGCTCATTCGTCTCTCCTTCGAGCCAGCGGCGGATCCAGCCCTCGGCCGATCCCCAGTCGTCGATGCGGGCATGGGCGTGGGGCGCGGCCGGAATCAAGCCCCGGAGCGTCGCGTCGCCGACCATGTGCAGCCGGCCGACGGCGGGCGCATGGCGCGCCGCGCTCTCGTGGTGGGGCGGCAGGTCATCGACGAAGACGGCCGCCGGCCGCCCCTCGGCGAGACGCTTCACCACCCGGCCCTTGGGGCCATCATTGGCGACCACATCGAGGTGGAGGCCATGATCGCGAAGCATCTCGACCCTTGTGTCGCGATGGGCCTCGGGAATGTTGGTGAGGACGATGAGGTCGGCGGCGGACCCGAGGTTGCCAAGCGCGCTGACGACGCCCTCGAGCGGGGCCTGCCAGCCCTGGCCGCGGGCGAAGAAATCATCGAGGAGGGCCGGGAATTGCGCCGGCTCGACCGGGCGGCCATCGGCGCGGTGGCGCATGTTGCCGAGGAGGGCGAAGCTGTCGAATCGAAGCTCGATATCGTGGGTGTGGGCCAGCCAGGCCGAGAAGGGCTGGGCGAAGGCGAGGATGACCTCGTCGCAATCGAGGATGAGGAGCGGCTTCATGCGCTGCGGCCGAGGAGCGCTTGGGGGGCGACGCCGAGCGCGGCGGCGACGCGGATCAGGTCCGGCTCGTGGCCGGCGAGGAAGGCCTCGACGGCGGCCGCCATGTCGGGACGTTCGAGGCGGGCGCGCAGGCTCGAGGCATCATGGCCGGTGAGCGCGAGGAAGCGGCCGCGCAGGTCGTCCTCGGCGAGGATGACGGCGAGGGCCTCGAGCGCGCGTGTGGGGTCCATCGCCGTGCGGGATAGGGGGCGGGCGGGGGAAAGGAAAGCGCTGGCGGAGTCGCGGGGGTGTTGGGTGGGCCGTCGGACGGGCTCAGGCCTGCCGGCGGCAGAGCCGCCGGAGCGGCCTGCCCCGCCGGCCGGCCTTGGGCGTGACGTCGAACGGGCTCCGCGTTTGCGGGCAAAGCCCGCAAAGCGTGCCCGCCGGCCGGTCGCTGCCGCGAGTCCGCGGGCCATGCGCGGCATGGCCGCGGCCGCGTTCGCTACTTGATCTTGGCTTCCTTGAACTCGACGTGCTTGCGCGCGACGGGATCATACTTGCGGAAGCTCAGCTTCTCGGTCTTGGTGCGCGGGTTCTTCTTGGTGACGTAGTAGAAGCCGGTATCGGCCGTGCTCACCAGCTTGATCTTGACCGTCGTCGGCTTGGCCATGGTTTCCTCTGACGCATGAGTCGAACGGCGCGGGACGCCCGCGCCGGAAAGCGCAGGCGCTTAGGCGCAAGGGGGCGACTGGTCAAGGGCGGGGCCGGCGTCAGCGCCGGCGGCCTCCGGGCGAGGCGGGGCGCACGCGGCCCTCGCCGTGGAAGCGGGGGCGGCGCGGCGCGGCCGAGGCGACGCCGGGGAGCGCGAAGCGCAGCGCGCCGGTGACGGGGTCGGCAGCCTCGAGGACGAGGTCGAGGCGCTGGCCCTGTTGGAAGCGCGTGCCCGTCTCGGCGCCCTCGAGGAAGCGGCCGGCCTC
>JBKBUL010000009.1:0-44287 GCA_046290045.1 Sphingomonadaceae bacterium | reverse complement strand
CGCCCGCGCGCGCGCCCGAGACTCCGCCGCTGGTGCCGGCGCGGCTCGCCCGGTCGGCGGCGGTGACATGGCCCCACATGGCGGCCGCGCTGGCCCGCGTGGGCGAGGCGCCCTGGCTCGGCCCGCTGGTCGCCGACTATCCGTCGCGCGGCGGCAAGATGATGCGCGCCGGCCTGTTCCTCGCCGCCGCCGAGGTCTGCGGCGCCGAGCTTGCCGAGGTGCTGCCGCTCGCCGCCGCCATCGAGCTTCTGCACGTCGCCCTGCTGGTGCACGACGACATCCAGGATGAAAGCCTGGAGCGGCGCGGGGGCCCCGCGCTCCACCGGCTGCACGGCGTGCCGCTGGCGCTCAACGCCGGGGACACGCTGCTCCACCTCGCGCTGCAGCCGCTGCTGGCCTTCGCCATGCGCCTGCCGCCCTCCATCGGGCAGCGGATGCTGGCCGAGACCGACCGGATGGCGCTGGAAACCGCCGCCGGCCAGGCGACGGAGCTTGGCTGGCAGCGCGACGGCACGCTCGACATCGACGAGGCCGCCTATCTCGACATGGTGCTTCGGAAGACGGCCTGGATGGGCACCATCTGGCCGCTGCGGCTCGGCGCGCTGGTGGGCACCGCGCCCGTGCCGCCCGACCCCGAACGGCTCGCCCGCTTCGGCTTCTTCCTCGGCGCGGCCTTCCAGATCCAGGACGATCTGCTGAACCTCGTTGCCGACGCCAGCTACGGCAAGGAGCGCGGCGGCGACCTGGTGGAGGGCAAGCGCACCCTCATCCTGATCCGCCTTCGCGCCGTCGCCAGCCCGGCCGAGCGCCGCTTCCTCGACCAGTTCCTGTCGCGCCCCCGCGGCCGGCGGACCCCGGCGATGGTCGAGGACATGCTCGCCCTCATCGACCGCCATGGCGTCACAGGGGCGGTCCGGCGGATCGCCGAGGGGCTTGCCGGCGCGGCACTGCACGAGGCCGAGGCCGCCTTCGGCCATCTGCCGGCCGGCGAACCGCGCGCCTTCCTGTCGGGCCTCGTCCCCTGGGTGTTCGAACGGACATGAGTGCGCCCCGTGTTCTGCTCTACGGCGCGACCGGGCGATCGGGCCGGGCGCTCGCCGAAGCGCTGGCCGCCGATCTCGGGCCCCGGCTGCTGCTGGGCGGGCGCGATCCGGCGCGGCTCGCCGCCGTCGCCGGCCCGCTCGGGCTCGACTCGCGGGCCTTCGGGCTTGCCGATGCGGCCGCGGTCGTTCGCGCGCTCGCCGGGGTCCGGCTCGTCCTGAACGCCGCCGGGCCCTTCGCCACAACGGCCGCTCCCCTGATCGAAGCCTGCCTCGCGGCGCATGCGGACTATGCCGACATCGCCGGCGAATGGCCGGTGTTCGCCGCTGCCATGGCACGCCACGACGCCGCCCGGGCGGCCGGCGTCCGCCTGCTGCCGGGTGCCGCCCTCATCGTCGCGGCAAGCGACTGCCTGCTGGCCGAGGCGGCCGCGCCGGGCGTCGTGCGGCTGGCGCTCGGCGTCTCGCGCCCGCACGCGCTGACAGCCGGCTCCTGGGCGACGGCACTGTCGCTGTTCGATGGCACCACCCTTGTCCGGCGTGACGGCGCGCTCGTCCGCCTGCCGCTCGGCTCACTGTCCGATCGGTTCGATTTCGGCGCCGGACCGGTGCGCGCGGTGTCGGTGCCCTTTCCCGACGTGGTGATCGCCCCGCACGCGACTGCTGTTGCCGACCTTGCGACCTTTGCCGAGGCCGGGGACGCGGGGCTGGCGGCCGCGCGGCTGGCCGCCCCGGTCGCGCCGCTCGCCCGCGCCCTGTCGCCGCTTCTCGCCCCGCTGCTCGCCGGCGAGCCCACGCCCGACTCAGGCGTCACCTTCATCGTCCACGCCGAGGATCGCTGGCGCCGGCGAACCATCCATCGGCTGCGCACGCTCGACGGCTATGCCGCGACCATCGCCATCGCCCGCCTCGCCGTCGCCCGGCTGCTGGCGCTCCCGCGTGGGCAGGGCGCCGGCTTTGCCACACCGGCCCGGCTGTTCGGGCCGGACTTCCTCCATGCGAGCGGCGCAACCCGGCCGCTTCCAACGCCCGCAGGAGCCGGCGATGCAGCCGTTCATCGATTCGCCTGACGAGCAGCAGGGCCCGCCGCCCTACGAGTTTCGCAACATGACGGTTCGCGGCGCGCTGCTCGGCGCCGACATGGGAAAGCTCCGCGCCTGGTGCGACCGGCGGATGAACGTCTTCCCGCGCTATCGCTTCGAGCCGCTGGCCCCCATCGTCTGCCTCGGGATCAACATCTATCCCGAGATGCGATCCGCGCAGCCGCTGTTCCGCGACCGGCTGATGAACCGGCAGCATGAATATTACTTCATGTTCCCGGCGATCCGCCACGACGCCGGCAGCCACGGCTTCCTCCTGCCCTCGGCGCTCACCTGGGTGTTCCCCTTCATCGGCGTGGACAACAGCAGTTCGGCGCTGACCGGCCAGGAAGTGCTGGGCTACCAGAAGATGCTGGGCAGCATCACCGCCGAGGAAGGCGCCGAGGGCGCCTTTCGCTCGGAGGTCGCCATGCCCGGCATGAAGGCCTTCGGGCCGGGCGAGATGCAGGCGATGCTGCCGCTGCTGTCGCTGTCGCTGGGCCGCCCAATCGTCGGCGAGACGGCCGCGCACGGCTTTCCCTGGATGCTGCGCGGCCTCGACGCGCTCGACGGCCTGCTGACCGGGGCGGCCGCGCAGCTGCTGGGCAGCCTCGCGCCCGACATCCTCTCGGTCACCAACCTGAAGCAGTTCCGCGACGCCGAAAGCCCCATGCTAGCCTGCTACACGGCGCTCGTCACCTCGGACTATGCGCTCAGCAACACCGGCCCCACCATCCTCTATGGCGATGCCGAGGTCTCGATCCACGACAATGCCGCCGTCGCGCCTGTCGCGACTCTCGGCCTCGATCCGGGCCTGAAGCCGCTCATGGCCTTCGGCGTCACCACCGACATGCTCTACGGTACCACCACCACCAACCTCGCCGTCGATTGCGGATGACGACGACGCAGGCGACCGTGGCGGCCCCGCCGCCGCCCGTCCGCCGGCTGCAGCTGGCGGTCACCGGCCACCGCGCCGGCCACCCGGCCTATGCCGCGCAGCTGGCCGAGGTTCGGGCCGTGCTCGATGACCTGTTCCGGGCGGTCGATGCGCAGGGGGCCGAGGTGCGTCTCCTCAGCCTGCTGGCGGCGGGGATCGACCAGCTTGCCGCCAGCCGCGCCCTGGCGCTCGGCTGGTCGGTGGTGGCGCCACTGCCCTTCGGCCGGCGGCTGAACGCGGCCATCAACGCGGGTGCTGCCACCCCGGAGCAGGCGCGCGCCGTGCTTGCCGGGCGGCCGCTGTCCGACGCCGCGGTCGCCGCCGAGGTCGAAGCTATCGAACGGGCGATGGCGAACGCCCATGTCTTCGCGCTCGCCGAGCGCGACGAGGCGCTTGCCGACCTGCTGCTGCGCCATCTCGCCGAGCCGGCCAATGCCGATCTGGCCGGCAGCTTCCACGCCCGCCTGTCCGAGCGGGTGGCGCTTGCCGCGCGGGTGATGCTGGAACAGGCTGACCTGCTGGTTGCCGTCTGGGACGGCGCGACCGAGGCGCGAGTCGGCGGCACCGGCCACACGCTTGCGGCCGCGCTCGAACGCGGCACCCCGGTCGTCTGGGTCGACATCGCCGAACCGCAGGCCTGGCGGATCCTGACAGCGAGTGAGCAATTGGCCGCCCCCCGCCGGGTTCCCACCGAGGGGCGCGATGGATTGCTGGCTGGCCTGCTCAAGGGCGCGCTGGTGCCGGCCGGGCCGGCCGACGCGCGCGACCCCGAGGCGGCGCTGGCCCGTCTGTCGGCCGAGCGCTGGCGACCGGCGAGCGCGCGCGCCTGGCACGGCTATCGGCGGATCGAGGCGCTGTTCGGCGGCGATCCGCGCCCGTTCCGCCCGCTGGTGCAGCGCTACGAGCCGCCGGACTCGATCGGGAGCGGAAGCGCGGCCGGGCTCCTGTCGTCTGCCCGCGCGCTGCCGGGCGGGGATCCGGCGCTGCCGGCGCGGATCGAGGCCGAGGTGCTGCGCCGCTTCGCCTTCGCCGACGGAGTCTCGGCCTGGCTGTCGGATTGCTACCGCGGCGGCATGACGGCGAGCTTCCTTTTGGCCGCGCTCGCCGTCGTCACGGGGCTGTCCTACCAGGTGCTGGCCGACGAGCGGTCGAAGTGGATCTTCGCCGGCGGCGAGTTCCTGCTGATCGCGCTCGTGCTGGCGATCACCGGGCTGGGCGTGCGCCGCCGCTGGCACCGGCGCTGGTTCGAGACAAGGCGGCTCGCCGAATATCTGCGCCACGCGCCGCCAATGCTGCTGATGGGGGTGGCCCGCCCGCCCGGTCGCTGGCCGCGCGGCGAGCGGACCCAGTGGCCCGAGCATCTCGCCCGCCAGAGCCTGCGCGCCGTCGGCCTGCCGCAACTTGCGGTGACACCCGCCTATGTGCGCGCGGCGCTCACCCTGCTGCTCGATCAGCATGTGCGGCCGCAGCGCGACTACCACCGGCGCAAGGCGCGCCGCCTGGCCACGGCCCAGCACCGGCTCGACCGGCTGTCGGTGATCGCCTTCTTCCTCGCCTTCTTCGCCGTCTCGGCCTTCCTCCTCTGGTCGGCGGCGGAGGCGCTCGGCCTGCTCCCGTCCGAGCCGCTGGCGCGTGCGGTGAAGCCCTTCACCTTCGCGGGCGTGGCCTTTCCCGTCTTCGGCTCGGCAATCGCCGGCCTGCGCTATTTCGGCGATTTCGAGCGGTTCGCCGCGCTCTCCGACGTTGCGGCCGAGAAGCTCGACGCCATCGCACAGCGGATCGGCCTTCTGCTGGAGGCGCCCGACGGGGCGCTCGATTACGGCCGGGCCGCCGACCTTGCGCACGCCGTCGATTCGGTCGTCATCGACGAGATCGAGGGCTGGCAGTCGGTGTTCGGGGGCAAGAACATCTCGGTGCCGGTCTGAAAGGGTCGAAGCGGCGCACCGTTTGGCGCTATAGGTTTCTTCATGACCCCCGTGCTCACCGCACCGCCCCCTGAGGCCGCCGAGGACTGGACCATCCCCCAGGGATGGGAGGCCTACACGCCGGCCGAACATGCGCTCTGGCGCCGCCTCTACCGCCGGCAGCTGAAGCTGCTGCCCGGCCGGGCCGTGCCGGAATTCCTTGACGGCCTCGCGAAGCTCGACATGGCGGACGGCATCCCCGATTTCCGCCGCCTCTCGGATCGGCTGATGCAGCTGACCGGCTGGCAGGTCGTGGCCGTCCCGGGCCTTGTCCCTGAGGATGTGTTCTTCGCGCATCTCGCCAACCGCCGGTTCGTCGCCGGCAACTTCCTGCGGACGGCAGACCAGATCGACTATCTCCAGGAACCCGACATCTTCCACGATGTCTTCGGCCATGTGCCCCTGCTCGCCCACCCGGTCTTCGCCGACTACATGCAGGCCTATGGCGAGGGCGGGCTTCGCTCGATCCGCTTCTCGGCGCTGCACAGGCTGGCCCGGCTCTACTGGTACACGGTCGAGTTCGGGCTCATCGAGACGCCCGCGGGCCTCAGGATCTACGGCGCCGGGATCGTCTCCAGCCATGGCGAGAGCGTCTTTGCGCTCGACAGCCCCAGCCCCAACCGCCTCGGCTTCGACCTCAGGCGCGTGCTTCGCACCCGCTACCGCATCGACGACTATCAGCAGACCTATTTCGTGATCCCCTCCTTCGAGCATCTGCTGGAGGTGACGCTCGAGACGGATTTCGCGCCGCTCTACGCCGAGCTGGAGGGGCTGCCCGATCTTGCCATCACCGACATCCTGCCGACCGACCGCGTCTTCACCCGCGGCACGCAGGCCCATGCCGAAGGCGCGTCGGCGGGCGGCTGACCGCCTGGTGAAGCGGGGCCGCTGGCGCGCGGCGCGCGCGGCGATTATCAGCTCGCAACACGCCCTTCATCGAGACGACCGGGGAGAAGTGCATGCACGAGACCGTCCATCCCGTGCCCGAAGCCTGGGCGGCCCGCGCCCGCTACGATGCAGCCCGCTACAAGGCCCTCTATCGCGAATCGCTCGACGATCCGGACGGCTTCTGGCGGCGCGAGGCGCAGAGGATCGACTGGATCAAGCCCTTCACCAAGGTCTCGAACTGGTCCTACCACGAGGCCGACTTCGGCATCCGATGGTTCGAGGATGGCACGCTCAACGTCTCGGCCAACTGCCTCGACCGCCACATCGCCGCCGGCCATGGCGACCGGACCGCCATCATCTGGGAGCCGGATGATCCCTCGACCCCCGGCCGCACCCTCACCTACGCCGAACTGCACGCCGAGGTCTGCCGGCTGGCGAACGGGCTTGCCGAACTGGGCGTGCGCCGCGGCGACCGGGTGACCATCTACCTGCCGATGATCCCCGAGGCCGCGGTCGCCATGCTGGCCTGCGCGCGGATCGGGGCCATCCACTCGGTGGTGTTCGGCGGCTTCTCGCCCGAGGCGCTGGCCGGCCGGATCCAGGACTGCGACTCCACGCTGGTCATCACCGCCGACGAGGGGCTTCGCGGCGGGCGGACCGTGCCGCTCAAGGCCAATGTCGATGAAGCGCTCGCCCGCTGCCCCGGTGTCGGCAAGGTCGTCGTCGTCACCCGCACCGGCGCGCCCGTCCACTGGGTGCAGGATCGCGACATTGCGTGGGAGGCAGTGCTCGCCGCCCAGCCCGCCGAACACCAGCCGGCCGAGATGGGGGCGGAGGATCCGCTCTTCATCCTCTACACCTCGGGCTCGACGGGCAAGCCCAAGGGCGTGCTGCACACGTCGGGCGGCTATCTCGTCTGGGCGTCGCTCACGCACGAGGCGGTCTTCGATTACCGCCCCGGCCAGATCTACTGGTGCGCGGCTGATGTCGGCTGGGTCACGGGGCACAGCTACGTCGTCTATGGGCCACTCGCCAATGGCGCCACCACCCTCATGTTCGAGGGCGTGCCCAACTGGCCCGACCATGGCCGCTTCTGGCGGGTGGTCGACAGGCACCAGGTCGAGATCTTCTACACTGCGCCGACCGCCATCCGGGCGCTGATGCGCGAGGGCGACGACTGGGTGACCCGCCATTCGCGCGCGTCGCTGAAGCTGCTGGGCACGGTCGGTGAGCCCATCAACCCCGAAGCGTGGGACTGGTATCACCGCGTCGTGGGCGAGCGGCGCTGCCCTATCGTCGATACCTGGTGGCAGACGGAGACCGGTGGCGCCATGATCGCGCCGCTGCCGGGTGCGACGGCGCTCAAGCCCGGCTCGGCGACCTTGCCGATGTTCGGGGTTGAGCCGCAGATCGTGGATGCGCAAGGGCAGGCGCTCGAGGGCGCGTGCGAGGGCAATCTCTGCCTCGTCCGCTCCTGGCCGGGGCAGATGCGCACCGTCTGGGGCGATCACCGTCGCTTCTTCGAGACCTATTTCACCACCTATCCGGGGAGATATTTCACCGGCGACGGCTGCCGCCGCGACGCCGACGGCTATTACTGGATCACCGGCCGCGTCGATGACGTGATCAACGTCTCGGGCCATCGGCTGGGCACGGCCGAGATCGAAAGCGCGCTGGTCGCCCATCCGAAGGTGGCCGAGGCCGCCGTCGTCGGCATGCCGCATGACCTGAAGGGCCAGGGCATCTACGCCTATGTGACGCTGAACGCGAACGAAGTGCCGGGCGAGGCTCTGCGCCGGGAACTGATGCAGTGGGTCAGGAAGGAGATCGGCCCGATCGCGACGCCCGATGTGATCCAGTTCGCCCCCGGCCTTCCCAAGACGCGAAGCGGCAAGATCATGCGCCGGATCCTCCGGAAGATCGCCGAGAACGACCTCGGCAGCCTCGGCGACACCTCGACCCTTGCCGACCCCGCCGTCGTCGACCAGCTCGTCGCGGGCCGAGCCGGGGCAGGCGGCTAGGCCGGCTTCGATCCGTGGTCAGTTGCTGACGAGCGCGGACCGCGCGCTGGCGATGTCGAGGCACCCCGTCAGTGCCATGGCTGTCCGCAGTTCCGCCTTCATCGTGGCGAGCATCGAGACGACAGCTGCCTCCCCGCCGGCGGCAAGCGCCCAGGCCCAGGTCCGGCCGATGAGGCAGGCATCGGCGCCGCTTGCCAGGAAGCGGAGGATGTCGATGCCGGAGCGGATCCCGCCATCCGCCAGAAGCGGCACCCGCCCGGCGATGCGCCGGGCGATGGCAGGCAGGGCGGTAATGGTCGACAGGGCCCCATCGAGCTGGCGCCCGCCGTGGTTCGAGACGATGATCGCATCCACCCCGCAGCCCAGCGCGGCTTCGGCATCGTCGGGATCGAGGATGCCCTTCAGCACCAGGGGCCCGCGCCAGCGGGCGCGGATCCGCTCCAGGTCTGGCCAGCTGACCGTCGGGTCCATGTTTCCGACGATCCAGGGCAGCATGGAATCGATGGTGCTGGCGCCGGCGACGGCGCCGTCGAGATTGGCGAAGCGCAGCGGGCGGCCGGCCAGGCCGACGTCCAGCGCCCAGCGTGGCCGGGCGGCAATCTGCGCCATTCGGCCGATCCAGCCCGCGCCACCCGGGCGGTTCATGCCGGAGCGGACATCGCGGTAGCGCGCGCCGCCGACCGGCAGATCGACGGTAAACAGCAGCGTTTGGACGCCGGCCGCCTCGACCCGGTCGAGCAGGGCATCCATGAAGGCCCGGTCGCGGATCATGTAGAGCTGATACCAGGGAGGCATCGCAGAAGCGACGGCTACTTCCTCGACAGGGCAGATGCCCACGGTCGAAAGACAGAAGGGAATCCCGGCGCTGACGGCAGCGCGGGCGGCCTGCGCCTCGCCACGCCGCGCGAACAGGCCGGCGAAGCCGACGGGGCCTAGGACAAGCGGCATGTCGAGGCGCTGGCCGAAGAGGGTCGTCGATGTGTCGATCGTGCCGACATCGCGCAGCACGCGCTGTCGTAGTCTGACAGCCCGGAGGTCCGCGACATTCGCCTTCAGCGTCACCTCGTCATAGGATCCGCCGTCCAGATATTCAAACAGCATGTGCGGCAAGCGGCGCCGGGCGACGGCGCGGAAGTCACCAGCGGTTGCCACCTTCGTCATGCGGGCGCCGAGCCGTCGGCGTCAAGGAGGCGGCGGCGGATGTCCGGCTTCAGGATCTTGCCCGAGCCTCCCTTGGGAAGCGGCTCGGCTTCGAAGACGAAGCGGCGCGGCACCTTGTAGCCGCCGAGGCGGGCCCGGCAATGGGACTCGAGCGCGGCTGCGTCGGCATGGGTGCCCGGCCGCAAGTGGACGACGGCGACGACCTGCTCCCCCCAGCGTGCATGTGGCAGGCCAACGACCGCGCATTCGGCCACCGACGCATGGTCGTGCAGGACATTCTCGACTTCGGCCGAATAGACATTCTCGCCACCCGAGATGATCATGTCCTTCAGGCGATCGACGACATGGACATAGCCGTCCGGGTCGACAAAACCGGCATCGCCGGTTCGAAGCCAGCCATCCCGAAGAACCGCCTCGGTCTCCGCGGGCCGGTTCCAGTAGCCCGCCATCACGCCCGGGCCACGGATGCAGATTTCCCCCACCGTTCCGTCGGGGCAGGGCCGGCCATCGGCTGACCGTATCTCGATGTCGTTGCCCGGCAGGGCCTGTCCGACCGAGCGGCGACGAGCCGGGTCGGCATGGTCGGCCGGCAGCAGGCAGGTGCCGGTCGCCGTCGTTTCGGTCATCGAATAGCCCTGGTTGAACCCGACGGCAGGCATGGCCGCGATGGCGCGCGCCATCAGGGCATCGGGCATAGGCGCTGCGCCATAGATGAGCCGCCGCATCGAAGCGAGGTTCCGCCCGGCGACATCGGGTTGCTCGAGCAGCTGGGCGATCATCGTGGGCACCAGCACGGAATGGCTGATCCGCTCCCGTTCGATAAGCTCGAGTGTCCGTGCCGCGTCGAATCTCGGCTCGATGTGAATCGAGGCGGCCGCGAATGTGAGCCCGAACAGGAAGGTGCCGGCCCCGACGTGGAACATGGGCATGACGCACAGCGCGACCGCCTCCGGGCCGAGATCGAAGGGCCGGGCAATCATCAGGCCGGCCGAGAAGATGTTGCCAGCCGTGAGCGTTGCACCCTTCGGCTGACCTGTCGTCCCACTCGTGTAGAAGAGGGCGACCGGTGCACCCTCGGCCAGCCCGGCATCCGCCATGGGGTCGGCATCGGCCACGCGGGATTGCCAGCTTTCGGGTCCGGCTGCGTCCAGGTCGATCAGTTCGATCCGGTGACGGCAAAGGACAGCGGCCGCCCTGGCCGCCTCCGCATGGCTGGCGTCGTGGAGGAGCAGCCGGGCCTCGCAGTCGGCAAGCGCTGCCGCGATTTCAGGAACGGCCCAGCGGACGTTCAGGTGGGCGAGCAGCAATCCCGCCCAGGGTGCTCCCCAGTAGAGCTCGAAATAGTCGGCGCTGTTGTCCGAGAGTACGGCGACCCGATCCCCCGGACGCGCGCCATGCGCTCGCAGAGCCGTGGCGAGGCGCGCGACGCGGGCCTCTGTCTCGGCCCAGCTTTGCCGCCGGCGTCGGTCGCTGACGGCGAGCGACCGGCCCCGCGTGCGCGCCGCTCGCCTGAGGCCATGGGTTGCCAGCCGTGTCATGTCGCCAATCTAGCCATGGTTGCGCGAGTGCCGCCAGCCGTCGCCAGCATAGGTCCGGCACGGCCCAGAGGCTGACGAGTTCGGCGCACTCGGCAGCTTTCTGGCGGGTCAGGCGCTGCATCGGCATTCAGCTAATCCTGTGGCCCAATCTGCAGGGTATTGGCGCGGCAATGCAGGCAGATTGACGCTGTGAGGAAGCGAGGGACCGGGCCGGGAGGCTGCCCGGCCACCATTGCCGGTCATTCAAGAGCCCGGTCCTCAGGGGAGGTGCAAGATGGAGAACCCGAAGTTCGTTGCGGCGTCGCGTCTGCTTGTCGCCGGCCTCCTGGCCGGTGTGGCCTGGGTGCCCGCAGCACTCGCGCAGCAATCGGCCGGCGCCGATGTCGGCGACATCGTCGTCACGGCCCAGAAGCGGGTGGAACGCCAGGTCGATGTCCCGATTTCGCTGACCGTGCTGAGTGGCCAGACGCTGGAGAATGCTCGCGTCAGCGACGTGCAGTCGCTCGCGCGCGTGACGCCGGGTTTCACCTTCGAGGACAGCCTGATTTCCTCAGGCGCCCGGGCGCGCATCCGCGGCATCGGCAGCCCCACATTCACCAGTGGGGTCGAGACGAGCGTGGCGGTGGTGATCGACGGCGTGGTGACGGGCCCGAGTGGCTCGGGCCTGTCGAACCTGTTTGATGTCGAACGGGTCGAGATCCTGCGCGGGCCGCAGGGAACATTGTTCGGGAAGAACGCATCGGCCGGCGCCGTCAACGTGATCTCGCGCGCGCCGACGTCCGAGTTCACCGGCTATGTGAACGTGTCGCACACCTGGGATGATTTCAGCCGTCAGACGGATTTCAACACGCTGCGCATCGATGCGGCGGCGAGCGGTCCGCTCGGGCCCAACACCCGGGCGCGGATCGCCATGTTCAGCCGATCGGACAAGGAGGGGGCGGCCTACAACAACTTCCAGAAGACGGACGAGAACCGGCGCAAGCAATGGGGGGGGCGGATCAGCCTCCAGCAGGACGTCGGCAACTTCTCCGCCTATCTCATCGCTTCCTACATCAAGACGGATGATCGCTGCTGCGGGCCGACGTTCCGGGAGATCGATCCGCTGGCCATCGGGCTGCCCAACACTGCCACCCTGCAGAATTTGGCCGCCGCCAACAACATCATCATCTCGCCGCGCAATCGCGATTCGATGACGAGCGGCCGTGTCGGCGAGGAGACGGAGACCGTCCATCTCAGCCTGACCATGGACTACACCTTCGGCAGTGGCGCCATGATCCGGTCGATCAGCGGCTATCGCAAGTTCGACAGCTTCGGAACGGACGATTCCGAGCGACTGGCGGTCAATCTCGCCGACGCGACCTTCGGCAAGATCGACCTGCGTATCTACTCGCAGGAGCTGCAGTTCCTGTCCCCGCCGGACAAGCCGCTCACCTACATCGTGGGCATGTACCTCTATGACCAGCTGATCGATGACACCTTCCGGGTCGGCGGTGCGCTGGGGACCGGCAACCCGCTGTTCGCCGTCAGCACCGCCAACAGCCTCATCAAGGTGTTCCACGCGGCGGCCTTCGCCAACCTGACCTGGCGGCTCGCGGAGGACTGGGAAATGCAGGCGGGTCTGCGCCTTCTCCACGAGGAGCAGCGGATGTCGGGGATTCGGGTCGGCACCTTCTTCGGGCCAAACCGGCCCTTCAATACGGCCTCGGTGTCCGATACCGACTGGGTCGGGCGGCTGTCTTTCCGATACAATCCCACCTCCGACACCTCGCTGTTCCTGACGGCGAGCCGGGGATACAAGGGCAACGGTCTCAACAATTCCAACAGCGGGCCCTTCTTCTCGCCCGCGAACAACGCCAATCCGATCCTGCGCCCCGAGACCGTCCTCAGCATCGAGGGCGGCTGGAAGCAGATCGCGATGGACGGCCGCCTGCAGACCAACCTCGTCGCCTACTGGTCGGAGTTCAAGGATTTCCAGACGTCCGCGTTCGACGGCCAGTCCAATACATTCTCACTTCGCAACGCCGGAAAGATCGAGATCAAGGGAATCGAGTTCGACGCGGTCGCAAGCCCGTGGCAGGGCGGGAGCTTGATCGTCGGCGCTGCCTGGATCGATGCCAAGTTCAAGGACTTCCGAGGCGCGCCCTGCACCGCGCTGCAGAGCGCCCGCGGACAATGCCCGGTTGGTGGTCAGGATCTTTCGGGCCGGCGGGTCGATGGCGCGCCGGAATGGCAGCTTTCGCTGATCGCCCGGCAGGACTTCGACATCGGCTCGGTTGGCGCCTTCGTGACGGGCGAATATTCCTATCGCGGCAAGGTCAACTACAATTCCGATCTCGACCCAATGCTGGTCCAGCCGGCCTGGGACATCGCCAACTTCCGCGTCGGCTTCAGGCCGATTCCCAATCTGGAAGTGATCGGCTTCGTCGAGAACGCGTTCAACGAGGTCTATGCGCTCCGAATCTCGCCCGCGCCGCTGCTGCCGGGGGTGTCCGCCCACTATCTTGCCCCGGGCCGGATCTTCGGCGCCGAGGTGAGGTTCCGCTTCTGATGCTTCTGCCCGGCGGCCATTGCCTCCCCGGCCGCCGGGCAAACCCGTTCCGGGTGGCGCTTCATGCGGCCTGAGCCCTTTCCGGCGGGCCAGCCGGGCGGGAACGAAGCGGCCGCCCGCGTCCCGGAGCCGGGCGAACTGCCTTGGCCGTCGCCGCGCTATGCCTGGTTCGTCATCTTCCTGCTGGTGCTCGCCTTCACCAGCTCCTTCATCGATCGACAGATCCTGAGCCTGCTCGTCGGGCCGATCAGGGCCGATCTCGACATCAGCGATACCCAGTTCAGCCTGCTGGTCGGTCTCGCGTTCTCACTGTTCTACGCCAGTTTCGGCATTCCCATCGCCTATGCTGCCGACCGGATGAGCCGGCGGCTGATCATCTCGGCCGGGGTGTTCACCTGGAGCGTGATGACGGCGCTCTCGGGCCTTTCCAGCACCTACTGGCAGCTTTTCCTGGCGCGCATGGGGGTCGGCGTCGGGGAAGCAACACTCACGCCTGCCGCGTCCTCGCTGATCTCGGACTATTTTCCGAAGGAGCGACGCGGGCTGGCGATGGCCGTCTATGCGACCGGCGTCTACTGGGGTTCGGGCCTGGCGCTGATGATCGGCGGAATCGTCGTGCGCGCCGTGGAGGCGGCGCCGGCGATCCAGTGGCCGCTCGTCGGCGAGCTCCGCCCCTGGCAGACCGTGCTGGTCATGGTGGGCCTGCCCGGCGTGCTGCTGGCGGCTGCCATGCTGCTGATCCGCGAGCCGGTGCGCCGCGGCCTGCCGCCCGATGCCGCGCAGCGCCTCGCGCCGCTCCTGCCCTTCCTGAAGGCCAATCGCCTGACCATCCTGGGCCTGTTCCTGGGGTTCACGCTGCTCGGCATGGTGGTAATCGCCTATCTCACCTGGATTCCGGCCACCTTCATGCGCAACTTCGGCTGGCACGCCGCCGAGATCGGCCTTGCCTTCGGGCTCATCGTGATGACCTGCGGTTCGCTCGGGATCATGGCCGGCGGACTGCTCGCCGATCGGCTGACGGCACGCGGCCATGCCGACGCAGCCGTCCGCGCCGGCCTCTACGGGGGGCTAGCCACCATTCCGCTGGCAGCGCTTGCCCCCCTGCTGCCGACGCCCGGCCTGATCCTCGCAGCCTCCGGACTGGCTCTGTTCGCGGTCACCTCGACCCAGGCCCTGCCGATCGTCGCCATCCAGTTCATGACGCCCAACAATCTGAGGGCGCGGATGGCCGCCGTCTATTTCCTGGTCGGCAGCCTTCTCCTCTACACGGCGGGGCCGACGTCTGTCGCGCTCCTTACCGACTATCTGTTCCGGGACGACGCAGCCGTCCGCTATTCGCTGGCGGTCGTCAGTGTCGTGGTCGCCCCGCTGGGGGTTCTCCTGCTGTGGTGGTCGCTGCCGCATTACCGGCGCAGCCTCGCCGCGGCCGCTGACTGGGAGTAAGCGATGGACATCGGCCTTTCGGTTCGTGCCGGCGATACCGGCTTTACCGACATCGGACTGCTGACCGAGCTGGCGCAGGCGCTGGAAGCGCATGGCTTCGCTTCCATGTGGGTGCCCGAGCATGTCGTCTTCTTCTCGGAGTATCGCTCGAAATATCCCTACCATCCCGAGGGAAAACCGCCGTTCGGCAACGACATCGGCCTGTTCGACCCGCTGCTCGTCTTCGCGGCGCTGGCGCAGAAGACGGAGCGGCTGCGCTTTGCGACCAGCGTGATGGTGTTGCCGGAGCGGCCAGCGCTGTTGACCGCCAAGGAAGTGATGACACTCGACCACCTCAGCCGGGGGCGCTACGAACTCGGGGTCGGTGCCGGCTGGTCAGAAGAGGAATATGCGGCGCTTGGCGTCTCCTTCGCGCGCCGCGGCAAGCGCTTCGACGAGTATATCAGGGCGATCCGCGCTGCCTGGCACGAGGATGATGCGGCATTTTCGGGCGAGTTCGTCTCGTTTGAGAAGGTCGTGCTGCGGCCGAGGCCCTACACGCCCGGCGGGCCGCCCTTCCTGATCGGCGGCGATTCCGAGGCAGCCATGCGTCGGGCCGCCACGCTCGGGGACGGCTGGTACAGCTGGTGGCGCGGCCATGATCTGGAGCCGCACATCGAGACCTTCCGGCGGGTCATGGCCGAACACGGCCGCTCGTTCGACGGTTACCGGCTCAAGATCGGCACGCCGCATCGCGACGAGCCGGCGGAGGCGCTGCAGGCGAAGATCGAGCGGGTCCGCAAGGTGGGCGCGACCGAGATGGTGCTCGCCGTCCCGATCGACCCGCGCCACCTCGAACGCGACATCGCCTTCTGGGCGGCAGCCGCAGGAGTCAGCCCGCCGTCGGCCCGGCCCGCGCCAGGCGCCTGAACCCCGGATCTCGGTCGAGCCCGCGCAGACCCGCCACGTGCAGCATGCGCTCGCGGAAGCGCCAGATGCCGCCGCTTCGGCAGAGGCGGTCCCGATACTGTCCCCAGACCTCCAGATCGGGCTGACCGGCCTTGCGGTGCCACGCGTAAATGTGGCTCTGCGCCAGCACTTCGTCTGGATGCGCGCTGGTCGTCACCTCGATGTTCGACAGATGGTGACTTGTCGCGTCGTATCGCTGGATCACGCCAGCGACGAGGCTGTGAATCTCCGCCTGCCCGACACGGCGACGGATTCCGTCGTCGTGGATTCCATCGGGCATGTAGAGATCGACGAAGCCATCGATGTCGCCTGAGTCCACGGCCCGGCAATAGGCATGAAGGGTCGCGGCGACGCCCTGCCAGACGGCCCAGCGAACCATGCCTTCCCTCAGGTCGCCAGCTTGAGCCGGGCGGCGATGTTGTTGCGCTGCATGTTCGATGAGCCGCCGACGATCGGAAAGCAGACGATGTCGCGCAGGTAGCGCTCCATGTCATAGTCGACCGCCAGCCCATAGGCCCCCATCACCCGCTGACAGGACAGAACGATCTCGACCGCCGTGTCGGCGATGTAGAGCTTGGCCATCGAGGTCTCGACCGAGCAGGGCTGCTTGCGGTCGGCGAGCCAGGCGGCATGGTAGAGCATGTGGCGGCAGGCCTGCAGCTTGGTTCGTGCATCGACGAGCGCATGGCGCACCGCCTGGTGACCAGAGATCACCTTGCCGAACTGCCGACGCTCCTGCGCATAGGCCCAGGCATCCTCGACCGCCGCGGCCGCGATCCCCAGCGCGCAGGCCGCCGTTTCCAGCTTCTCGACGTCGAGCGCCGGCCCGGCGAGCATCTTCCAGCCCTGGTTCCAGCCCTCGGGCCCGCCCAGCACATTGTCGATGGGCACGACCACATCGTCGAAATAGGTGTCGGTCGTCTCGGAAAAGCGGATGCAGCTGTGCTCGATCGTCTCCACGCTGATCCCTGGCGCCGTCGTCGGCACCAGGATCATCGACAGGTTCTGATAGCGCGGCAGGTCGGGATCGGAGCGGGTCAGGCAGAAGATCCAGTCGGCGTCCCGAACGGCGGTGCACCAGCGCTTCACCCCCCGGATCACGACGGTTCCGTCGTCGCGCCGGGTGGCGGAGGTGGTGACGCTGGCGAGGTCGCCGCCGACGTCCGGCTCCGACAGGCCATAGGCGAAGACCAGCTCGCCGCGCGCGATCTTCGGAAGGAACTCGCGCTTCTGCGCCTCGGATCCGTTCTCGCCGATGTTGAGCCCGCCATAGAAGGCGCAGTGGATGTAGGGCGCGGCAACGCTGGCGCCCCGCTTGGCGAATTCCTCGATGACGGCGATGGCTGCGACGATGTCGACTCCCTGGCCCCCATATTCCTCGGGCACGGTGAGCCCGGTGATGCCCATCGGCCCGAACTTGTCGAACACTTCGGTGCGCGGGAAATAGGCCGCCTTCTCCCAGGCGCGCACCTTGTCACGCGGAGCCTCGCGCTCGACGAAGCGGCGCAGGCTGTCACGCAGCATGGTGATGTGTTCGGGTTCTTTCTGGAAGTACATGGAGGCCCCTATTCTCCGGTGAAGCGCGGCGCGCGCTTGCCGACGAAGGCGTGGATCGCCTCCTGGTGGTCCCTGGAGAGATTGGTCATCATCTCATAACCCATGCAGGCATCCATCACCTGGCCGGCAATCGCCCGCAGCGGGATGTTCGCGACGGTCTTGGTCCAGCGGATCGCCTGCCGCGCCCCCTGCGCCAGCTCGTCGGCCAGCGCGTCGACGCGGGCGTCCAGTTCCTCGTGCGGCACGACGGCGTTCACGAGGCCGATCCGCTCCATCTCAGCGGCCGGCATCATGCGGCCCGTGAGCAGATATTCCTTGGCCCGCGCGAAGCCAACGAGCTGCGCCCAGATGACGGCGCCGCCGTCGCCGGCGACCAGGCCCATCTTGACGTGCGGGTCGCCGATGCTCGCCTTTTCGCTGGCGATGATGATGTCGCACAGCAGCGCGATCGAGGCCCCGAGGCCGGCCGCAGGTCCGTTCAGGCGGCAGATGATCGGCTTCTCGAGATCGATCAGGCTGTAGACGATCCGCTTGGCATGCGGTGCCAGCCGCTCGAAGATGCGGGGGTCGTCGACCATGCTCTGGAACCAGGCCATGTCGCCGCCCGCGCAGAAGCTCTTGCCGGCGCCGGTCAGCACGATGACATCGCTGTCCGGGTCGTCATTGGCGTCGGTGAACACGGTCGACAGCTCGTCGTGCAGGTCGCCGTTGACGCTGTTGTAGCTCTCGGGCCGGTTGATCCGGATCGTCAGCACCCGCCCGCGCCGCTCGAAGGCAAGCGTCTGGTAGTCCTCGAAGCGAAGGCCATGTCTCATGGCAGGCATCTTCGGCGAGCCGGGTCCGCTTCACAATGCCGAAGTCATCCGCCTGTTGGCAGTTCCCGGACGCGGGCGGCAAGGGGGGTCGCGCCGACAGCATGGCCCGTGGCAGGACGTTGCAGAGGAGAGGCCATGGCCGAGGCAGGCAAGCAGTATCTGGGGGCGACTGGTCCCGTGAAGGCCGCTCATGCGGTGGATGTTGCGCGGCTGGAGGCGTATCTGTCCGGCGCGATCGAGGGCTTCGAGGGGCCGCTCACGATCCGCCAGTTCGAGGGTGGCCAGTCGAACCCCACCTATCGGCTCGACACGCCGGGCGCCTCCTACGTCCTGCGCCGCAAGCCGCCGGGCGTGCTGCAGCCGTCGGCTCATGCCGTCGATCGCGAGTATCGGGTGATGACGGCGCTCACCGCGGCCGGGTTCCCGGTCGCGCGGCCGCGCGTGCTGTGCGCCGACGAGACGATTGCGGGAACCATGTTCTACGTGATGGACTTCGTCGAAGGGCGGGTCTTCTGGGATCCATTGATGCCCGATCTCGAGCCGGCGGACCGTCGCGCTGTTCTGGAGGCGGCCGTGGATCGGCTCGCAGATCTGCACGCGCTCGATCCGGCAGCGCTCGGGCTTTCGGACTATGGCCGGCCGGGCAGCTATTTCGAGCGACAGGTGGCGCGCTGGTCGCGCCAGTACCGGGAGATCGCGCCAGATCCGCTGCCCGAGATGCTGGCCCTCATCGACTGGCTGCCGGCGAACATTCCCGACGATCCTTCGAGCGCGCTCGTGCATGGCGACTATGGCGTGCACAACCTGCTGCTGCACTCCTCGAAGCCTGACGTTCTGGCGGTGCTCGACTGGGAGCTTTCGACGCTCGGTCACCCGGTCAGCGATCTCTTCTATTTCCTCATCCCCTGGTACCGGCCCGACCTCGACGACGGGCGCTCGAGCTTCCGGGGGCTCGACTTCGCGGCCACGGGACTTCCGACCGAGCAGGAGCTGATCGACCGCTATGTCCGCCGGCTGGGTCGACCGCCGATTGTCGGGGCGCCCTTCTACCGGGCGTTCAACCTGTTCCGTGCCGCCGGTATCGGCGAGGGGATCGTGGCGCGGGCGCGGCAGGGGAATGCCGCCGCCAACGATGCCGAAAGCTTTGCGGAAAGCGTGGTCGCCTATGCGAGGGCCGGATGGGCGATTGCCGAACGCGCGGGGAAGGGAGACCTGCCATGACCGACGAGGAGGTGGAGCGCGGCGTGACCGCGACAATGCTCGACTATTGCTATCTGCTCGACGAGAAGCGGCTGGACGAGTTCGTCGAGCTGTTCACCGACGATGTCGAGTTCGAGGAAGGTGGGCTTGCCAGTGGCAAGCCGCATGTGCGCGGCAAGGTCCGCAAGCTGCTGGGCCTGTTCAATCGTCTGAGCCATCATCTGTCGAACGTGCGCGTCGAGCGAACCGGGCCGACGACGGCGCGGGCCAGCGCCTACATCTACGCCTGGCACGAGCTGAAGGATGGGCGCCACCTCGAGATCTGGGGACGCTATCTCGACGAGCAGCGGTTCGAGGGCGGCCGCTGGAAGATCGCCCGGCGCACCGTGCAGATGCAGGGCGCACGCGGGCTCGATGACCTCGCGCTCATGCGCGTGCCGCTGGCCGCCGACGCGGCATGAGGCCGGTCGGCCGCCACTGGGTGATGGCGGCGCGCCCGGAGGGACCCGTCGGGCCGGCGCATTTCGAGCTGCGCGAGGCCCCGCCCGCCGAGCTGGCCGAAGGGGAGTGCGAACTGGCTGCGATCTTCCTGTCGATCGACCCGACCATCCGGCTCTGGATGTCCGATGTGGACCAGCCGGCGCCCCCGATCGCCCCCGGTGCCCCGGTGCGCAGCTTCGTCTATGGGCAGGTGGTTCGCTCCCGCGATCCCACCATGCCGGAAGGCGCGCTGGCCTGGGCGACAGGCTGCTGGGCGGAGCGGCTGGCCGGTCGGGGTGCCCAGCCCGTCGGGCCGTCCCTCGGCCTGCCGCTTGCCGCCCATGCGAGCGTGCTGGGCCTGCCCGGTCTCACCGCCTGGTTCGGCCTGACCGATGTGGGTCGCCCGCTTCCGGGCGACACGGTGCTCGTCTCGGCCGGCACCGGTGCTGTCGGCGCGGTGGCGGGTCAGGTGGCGCGGGCCATGGGGGCAAGGACGGTTGCCGTGGTCGGCACGGCCGACCGGGCGGCGCGCGCGATCGAACGGCTCGGCTATGCCGCAGCCGTCGTTCGCGACGCCGAGCTTCCCCGGGCCATTCGCGGGGCGTGCCCAGACGGGATCGATGTCGTGTTCGAGAATGTCGCGGGCGCCACGCTTGATGCCGCACTCGGCGCGCTGAACCGGGGCGGCCGGGTCGTCCTGTGCGGCATGATAGCCGGCTACGACCGGGCCGGCGGCTGGCCGGCCAACCAGCTCAGACCCCTGCTGATGCGCGAGGGGCGGATCGAGGGGTTCCTGATCTCCGCCTGCCGGTCGCGGTTCGAGGCCGGCCGCGCGCGCCTGGCCGCGCTCGTCCATCAGGGTCGGCTGATCTGGGACGTGGACGTGCTGCACGGCCTCGAGCAGGCGCCCGACGCGCTGATGCGGGTGCTGGCCGGCCGGAACATGGGCAAGCAGCTTGTGCAGCTGTCGCCCGATCCCTGGTCAGCACCAGAGGTTGGTGCCTAGGCCGCCTGTCGCTGGCTGACGCCGGCCGCAGCGGCCCACATCTCGAGATCCTGTTCCATCCGCTTGGACGAGAAGGGCAGGGCCATGACGAACTCCTGAACGCCTTCGCGCCGTGCCTCGTCGATCTTCCGGTGCAGGTCGTCGGGGGTGCCCGAATAGGGGATCCCCAGCTTCAGTCGGAAGGCAGGATCGGACTCGCGCCCGGCCTTGCGCAGCTCCTCGCGCAGCTTCTCGAGGTGCGGGGCCAGTTCATATTTGGCCCACCAGCCGTACCAGCCGTCCCCCAGCGTTGCCGCCCGCCGCATCGCGGCCTCGGAATCGCCGCCGATGAGGAAGGGCGGGCCACCCGGCGTGCGGGGCTTGGGCAGCAGCACGGCATTCTCGAAGCGCACGAACTCGCCCTCGAAGCTGGAGCGCGGCGACGCCCATGTCGCCTTGATCGCCTTGATATACTCGTCGAACCGCTTGCCCCGCCGCTCGAAGGGCACGCCGAGCGCCTCATACTCCTCCTTCGACCAGCCGCCGCCCACGCCGAACTCGAACCGCCCCTCGGTGATGTGGTCAAGCGTCAGCACCTCCTTCGCCGTCAGCAGCGCCGGCCGCTGCGGCAGGATCAGGACGCTGGTGGCGAAGCGAAGACGGGTGGTCACCTGCGAGGCGACGGCAATTCCGAGCAGCGGGTCGAAGACGCCCATGTCCTCGCCCCAGGGCGGCGAGCCATCCTCGGAATAGGGATATTTCGACTCATAGTCCGAGGCCGAAAAGAAGATGACATGCTCTGGCAGCCACAGGGAATCGAAGCCGATGGACTCGATCGCCTGGGCGGCGGCCTTCAGGAAGCCGATGTCGCGTCGTTCCGAATTGCCGAAGGCGGCAGCGAGACCGAGGTTCATCGAGGCTCTCCCATGTAGCTGTCGAGGGTCTGGTGAAAATGCCGGATCCGGCTTTCCTGGTAGTTGGCGAGCGTGACGCCCGGCTTGTGGCTGGCGCGCAGGCCGCGCTGGATGCGCCGGAGATTCTCGGTGTCCTGGTCGGCGACGAAGCCGGCCGAGCCCAGTTCGGGCGCGTCCGACCAGTTCTGGTCCTCCGTCAGCCAGTGCGGTTTCGCGGGCGGCGGGTGCGAGCCATCCTCGGCCTTGGCGAACAGCAGCATGATTTCCATGACCGACTGCTCGGGATCGTTCCGGTAGGGTCGGAAGCGGTAGCAGATGGGCACCCCGTGCCCGCCCCAGGGAACGAGGTTCGGGAACAGGAAATACTGGATCACGTCGACCACTTCCGCGTTCGACATGTCCGAGAGATCCCGCCCGGATGACCGGGTCAGCTTTCGCCGGGCGTTGTCGGCGAACTTGTTGCGCACATCGAGGGGGTCGGTGGGGCTGACATCAGCCTGGGCGTGGAAGGCAACGTCGCGCTGCATGTGGCGGATCGTCTTGTCCACGCCGGGCATGGTCGTCGTCGGGCTGGCAATGGCTTCCAGCGTGATCATTCGGTTGACGTGCCGGACGCCGGGAAAGATGTCGTACTGGGTCGTGTCCCAGGCGACGTAGGTGGTCGTCTGCGGGTGGGCGATGGGAATGTGGAAGCTTTCGATGAACGCCTCGAGCGCCAGCTTCCAGTTGCACGGCAGGATCTTGCAGACATGGCCGGCCTTCCAGCGGTCCTCGAGTCGGAAGCGCTCGAAGTGCTCTGGCAGGATCTCGAGATAGGTCTCCAGCGGTTCGCAGTCGGGATCGAGGTTGACGAAGACGAACCCGCCCCACAGGCCGACGCGCACTTCGGGCAGGCTGAACCGATCGGGATCGACATGGTCGAAATCCCAGCCGGACGGGATATGGTCCAGGCGGCCATCCAGCTTCCAGGCAAAGCCGTGAAACGGGCATTTGAATCGCTGCACGCAGCCGCCCTCCTTGCGCAGCAGCACGCCGCGATGGAGGCAGACATTGACGAAGGCGCGGATCTCGTTCGCCTCAGTGCGAACGACGATCAGGGACTCGTCGCCGATCTCGTAGATGATGTGGTCGCCTGGCTTGGCCAGTTCCTCGACCCGGCAGGCCATCTGCCAGCACTTGCGCCAGACATGGGTCATCTCGCGGTCGTGCCAGTCCTGGGCGAAGTAGCGCTCGACCGGGATGTCGGCCGTGCCGAGCCCGACCGGCGGGGATTCGAAGCGCAGCACGTCCGGGGCGGGGCGACTGTCCTTGGCAAGGATTTCCTGGACCGACGGGCCGGGGCGTCCTTCGGGCGGCTTTCCCGCCGAACGGGCTGCAAATCGCGTTGCTGACGTCATGCCATCCTCTCCTCGGGGGGATATAGCCATGGGCGGGGCCCTGCGCGCCAGATGCGGATGCTGCAGGATGTGTCGATTAGTTGACCACGCCGTCCCGAAGGCCGCGGCAAGGCCGGCAAGACAGGTGTGCGGCCTTGCAGATGGCGGACTGCGATGACCAGAATGACCACAGAAGCGGGAGTTCAAGGCTGGCGATGGCAGAAACTGGAACGAAGGTGGCCGTGCTGGGCGGAGGCGGCGCGCTCGGGTCCGGCCTCGCGCGCCGGCTGGCGGCGGCCGGCCACCCGGTGGTCATCGGGTCGCGCGATCCGTCCGGCCTGACGGCGCTGGTCGCCGAGCTGCGCGCTGCCTCGGGAGGCGGAATGATCGAGGCGGCCGGCTATGCCGAGGCTGCGGCGCAGGCCGGGATCGTGCTGTTGACAGTGCCCTTCGCAGCCCAGCGGCCGACGCTCGAGGCGGTGCGCCCGCATCTCGCCGGCA
The DNA here is from genome assembly GCA_046290045.1 of Sphingomonadaceae bacterium. Lineage (GTDB taxonomy): Bacteria > Pseudomonadota > Alphaproteobacteria > Sphingomonadales > Sphingomonadaceae > Sandaracinobacteroides. Next base: position 20,892 of record JBKBUL010000009.1, on the reverse strand, counting down.
AGCTGCTCATCGACTGCACGGTTCCCCTGGTGCCGCCGAAGGTTGGCCTGGTGCAGTTGCCTGCGGCCGGATCGGCAGCCGTGCTGGCGCGCGACGCGGTGGGGGAGGGCGTCGATGTCGCGTCTGCCTTTCACAATGTCAGCGCGAAGCTTCTGCAAGCCGAGGGACCGATCGACTGCGATATCCTGGTGTTCGCCGACGAGGCGGGTGTCCGCGCCCGTGTCTCGGCGCTGGTGGAGTTGTGCGGGCTGAACCCCATCGAGGGCGGGCCGCTGGCCAATTCCGCAGCCGCCGAGGCGCTCACCTCCGTCCTCATCCAGATCAATCGGCGCTACAGGTCGGGCCATGCCGGAATCCGCATCACCGGCCTTGGCTATGGCGGAGCCCATTGAGCATGGCCTTGGAAGCAATCCATGTCCTGGTGCCGCTGAAGGCCGGCAGCGCGGCGAAGAGCCGGCTTGCAAGGGGGTTGGGCCGGGCGCCGCGCACGCGCCTCGTCCATCGCATGCTCGCACACGTCCTCGACGCCTGCCGCGCGGCCAGCCTGGTTCGTGACATTCGCCTGGTTGTCGCCGGGGATGTTTCGCTTGTCGCGCCGTTCGTGCCGGCCGGCGTGGCGTTGGTGCCCGAGCTGCCCGGCGCATGCGGGTTGCGGGGCGGGCTTGCCGGGGCACTGGACCGTCAGGACCTCGATGGCCCGGGAAGGCCCGGCGTGGCGGTGGTGATGGCCGATCTTCCATTCCTGACGGCATCTGCCCTCGATGAAGCGCTGGCCTCGATGCCGCAGGCGCCGGGCGGGCTCGTCGTGGCCGACCAGCATGGCATGGGCACCAGCCTCCTTGGCTGGCGAGGGATGCGGTTCCGCGATTTCCGCTACGGGCCGGGCTCGTTTGCAGCCCATGGGCGTGCGCTGACCCTTGCCAGCCTACACGTTCGATCCCTCGGACCGCAGCCGGCCTTTCACGATCTCGACAGTCTCGATGATCTCGATCGGCTGGAAGCAGCGCGACCGGTCGAGGCCCGATCCTTCCGGCTCGGCAGGGCCGCATGACCGGCCTTCGCGACCGCCTGCTGTCCCGACCGCTGGCCGAGCTCAAGGCGGCTGCCAGCGAGATTCGCAGCGCCCGCGCCGGCAGCCGCATTTCCTATTCGCGCAAGCTGTTTCTGCCGGTCACCCATCTCTGTCGAGATGTCTGCCGCTATTGCGTGTTCGCCCGGCCGCCCAGGCCGGGCGTTCCGGCCTATCTCGACGAGGCAACCGTGCTGGCGACCGCGCGGCGCGGCGCTTCGCTCGGCTGCCGGGAGGCGCTGTTCACGCTGGGCGACCAGCCGGAGGCGCGCTGGCCGCAGGCGCGCGCCGCGCTCGAGGCGATGGGGTTCACCTCGACGCTCGACTATGTGGGCCATCTCGCCCGACGGGTCCTCGACGAGACGGGCCTGTTGCCGCACCTCAACCCCGGCCTCATGGACGAGGCGCGCCTGCGCCAGCTTCGCGCCGTCGCCCCTTCGATGGGGATCATGCTGGAGACGCTGTCGCCAAGGCTCATGGCGCGCGGCGGCCCGCACCATGGCTGCCCTGACAAGGCGCCCGAACGCCGGCTCGCCATGCTGGAGGCGGCAGGCCGCGCCCGAATCCCCTTCACTACCGGGCTGCTCGTCGGGATCGGCGAGACCCGGGCCGAACGTCTCGAGGCCCTCGAGGCCATCATCGCGAGCCATGCCCGTCACGGCCATGTGCAGGAAGTCATCGTCCAGCCCTTCCGTGCCAAGGCGGGGACGCCGATGCGCAACGCGGCGGAGCCGGATGCGGACGAGCTTGCGTGGACCCTGGCCGCCGCGCGGCTGATCCTGCCGCCGGACATCGCCCTGCAGTCTCCGCCCAACCTGTCGGCCAACGACCTCATCGGCCTGATCGAGGCCGGCGTCGACGACCTGGGGGGCATTTCCCCGCTCACGCCCGACTATGTGAACCCCGAGGCGCCCTGGCCGCACATCGATTCGCTGGCCGCGCGGCTTGCCGCGCACGGGTTCGAGCTCGTCGAACGGCTGACCGTCCACCCCGGCCATGCCGCCAGCCCCGAGCGCTGGATCGATCCGGGCCTCGCGCCGCGGATCCGCGCCCTCGTCGACAGCGAGGGCTGGCCGCGCGAGGATGACTGGGTCAGCGGCGAGAGCGTCCGAGCGCCCGGGCGGTCGACGGCCGGTCCCCGGGCGCCCTTGGTCGGCACGCGCCTCTCGCGCCTCCTCGACCGCGCATTGGCCGGCGATGATCTCGACTCGTCGGGCATCATCGACCTGTTCGCGGCGCGTGGCGCAGCGTTCGACGCCGTCTGCCGGGCAGCCGACAGCCTGAGGGCCGCACAGGCCGGCGACGTCGTCAGCTTCGTCGTCACCCGCAACATCAATTACACCAACGTCTGTTCGTTCGGTTGCCGCTTCTGTGCCTTCTCAAAGGGCAAGGTCGCGCCGGACCTGCGATCGGCGCCCTATGTCGTCGACTTGAGCGAGATCACGCGGCGGGCAGGCGAGGCCTGGGATCGCGGCGCGACCGAGGTCTGCCTCCAGGGCGGGATCCACCCGGCCTTTGATGGGCACAGCTACCGCGAGATCCTGGCTGCTGCCCGGCGCGGAGCCGAGGGACTCCACGTCCATGCCTTCTCCCCGCTCGAGATCTGGCATGGTGCCCGCTCCCTGGGCTGGCCGGTTGCCGACTATCTGGCCGACCTGCGCGACCGGGGGCTCGGCAGCCTGCCGGGCACGGCGGCCGAGATCCTTGACGACGAGGTGCGCCGCCGGATCTGCCCCGACAAGATCGACAGCGCGACCTGGCTCGAGGTGATCCGGGCAGCCCACGAGGTCGGGCTTCGAACGACGGCGACCATCATGTTCGGCCACGTCGATGCCGGGCCTCACTGGGCGCGGCATCTGCTCTCCATCCGTGACCTGCAGCGCGAGACGGGCGGCTTCACCGAATTCGTCCCGCTTCCCTTCGTCGCCTCCGAGGCGCCGATCTTCCGGCGGGGCGGCAGCCGTCGCGGCCCGACCTGGCGCGAGGCCGTGCTGATGCACGCGGTCGCCCGGCTGGTGCTCGGGCGGGACATTCCGAACATCCAGGTTTCCTGGGTGAAGATGGGGCCCGAGGGGGCCGCTGCCTGCCTCGAGGCCGGCGCGAACGACCTGGGCGGCACGCTCATGAACGAGAGCATCACACGGTCGGCCGGCGCCCGGCACGGGGAGGAAGCCACACCCGCGAGCCTGGCCGGGATCGCAGCATCGGTCGGTCGCCCGATACGCCAGCGCACGACTCTCTACGCCAGCGTCGATCCGGGCCGGGCGGCGGCAGCGCGCGCCGCCGCGCCACTTCCTCCCGTGTAGGAACAGCCGGCCGCGCTGTGGGCCAGCCGACGCGAGCGCCAGCAGGAGACCGCCGCATGACCGCTCCGGCCTTCGATCTTTCGGAACGCGTGGCCATCGTGACCGGGGCGACCCGCGGGCTCGGCCGGGCGATTGCGGGTGGGCTGGCGGCCGCCGGCGCGCATGTGGTCGTCGTGGCACGCGACCCCGATGCCTGCCGCCGGACGGCGGACGAGCTTTCGGCATCCGGCCCGCGTGCGCATCCGCTGGCGGCTGACGTCGCCGACTGGGCGGCGGCGCCCGCTCTCATCGAGGCGGCCGCTGCGGCCTTCGGGCGGCTCGACCTCCTCGTCAACAACGCCGGCATGTCGCCCGTGCTCCGGCGCCTGACCGATCTCGACGAGGCGGGCTTCGACCAGATCTTCGACGTGAACGTGAAGAGCGTCTGGCGCCTGTCGACGCTCGCGGCCGAACGCATGCTGGCCGGCGCGGGCGGCGGCATCCTCAACATCTCCAGCACGGCCTCCGTGCTCGGTTCGGCACCGGTGGCGCCCTATGCGGCCGCCAAGGGGGCGGTGAACGTGCTGACCCGTGCGCTGGCCCGGGCCTATGGTCCGAAGATCCGCGTCAATGCGATCCTGTGCGGCACCTTCCGCACCGACCTGACGGCAGGCTTCGTCGACCATCCGGCCTTCGTGAAGCGCATCGAGGCCGTCTCGCCGCTCAAGCGCGTGGGCGATCCAGCGGAGGTCGTGGGCGCAGCCCTCTACTTTGCGAGCGACCTGTCGAGCTATGCCAGCGGCAGTCTGCTCCAGCTCGATGGAGGGGAGGCCTAGGGTGACGGCCGCCCTGCACCTGGCCAGCCTCGTCGAGCGGGCGGCAGAGGTTGCGCCCCGGGATGAATCGATCGTCGAGGCCGGCGTGTCCGAATGCTGGCGCGAGACGGCCGGCGCTGTCGAGGGCCTGGCCGGGCGGCTTGCCGCGGCCGGCGTCCTGCCCGGGGACCGGGTCGCCCTCATTGGCGACAACAGCGGCGATCTCATCCGGGCCCTATTCGCCATAGCCCGGGTGGGTGCGATCGCGGCACCGCTCAACACGCGGCTGACGCTGGCCGAAATGGGCGCCCAGCTTCGCGATGCGGACGCGAGGCTTCTTCTGGCCGATTCCCGCCATGCTTCTCTTGCGGCACAGCTTGCCGCAGAAGGCGCAGTGCCGGCGCTGTTCGCCCTGGGGGCCGCGGTGGACTTGCAGCCGCTTCCTGAGGGCCCGGGCGCGGAGCCCACCGAACGCGATGCGGAGGCCGTCGTCTGCCTCCTCTACACGGGCGGCACGACGGGCCGGCCCAAGGGGGTGATGCACAGCAGCCGCTCGCTGGTGATGAATGCCTTCCAGAGCGGCGCCATCCTCGGGCGGACCGAACGCATGCGCTTCGTGCATGTGGCGCCCCTGTTCCACATCGGGGCCGTCGCCTATGCGGTCGCTGTCACGCTGCACGCCGGCACCCATCTGCCCCTGCCGCAGTTCGACCCGTCGCGCCTGTTCGATACCATCGGCGAGTCTGCGGCGACCCATGTCACGCTGGTGCCGACGATGCTGGCGCGCCTCCTCGACCATCCAGGCCTCGAAACGGCGCGCCTCGGCTCGCTTCGGCGAGTGATCTATGGTGCCTCGCCGATCCCGGAAGTGCTGCTCCGGCGCGCGATCGAGGCCTGGCCGCATGTCGAGTTCGGGCAGAGCTATGGCCAGACCGAAACGGTGACGATCACCATGTTGCCGGCCGAGCGGCACGTACTGGAGGGGCCGCTTGCCGGCAAGCTGAGAACCGCAGGGCAGGTGGTACCGGGCGCAGAGGTCCGAATCCGAGACCCCGAGGGGCGGCCGGTGCCACGAGGCGAACTGGGCGAGATCGAGGTGCGCAGCGCCAGCCTGATGACGGGCTACTGGCGCCAGCCCGAAGCGACCGCCGCCACGCTTGTCGATGGCTTCGTCCGAACGGGCGACATCGGGTGGATGGACGAGGAGGGCTTCGTCTCGGTCGTGGACCGCATGAAGGATATCATCATCTCGGGCGGCGAGAACATCTATTCGGTCGAAGTCGAGGATGCGTTGGCGCGTCACCCGGATGTCGAATCCTGTGCGGTGATCGGGGCCGCCGATCCTGTGTGGGGCGAAATTGTCCATGCCGTCGTCCGCCTGCGCCCCGGCCGATCGCTGGAGCCGGACGATCTGACCGCGCATGCGCGCCGGCATCTCGCCGGCTACAAGGTGCCGAGGCGAGTCACCTTTCTCGCCGAGCCCTTGCCCCTCAGCGGCGCCGGAAAGGTGCTGAAGCGCGAGCTGCGCGCCATGCTGGCGGGCAACGAGCGATGAGCGTGGCTAGGTCCGGCCTAGAGCGTCGTAGAGGTGCCGCCGTCCACCGGGATGACGGCGCCCGTGATGTAGTCGGACGCGCGCGCGGCAAGGAAGATGGCAGTGCCTGCCACATCCTCTGGCGTTCCGATGCGTCCCAGCGGGTTGGCTGCCCGGATGGCATCGCCCATGCTGGCGAGGGTCGCGGCCATCATGCGGCTTTCGAACGGGCCCGGGGCAATGCAGTTCACGCGGATTCCATCGCTCGCGAGCCGGGCGGCGAGCGTTCGTGTCAGGTGGTGCAGGCCGGCCTTCGACGCGCTGTAGGGGTAGGTCTCCAGCGGCGGGACGTGCAGCCCGTCGATCGAGCCGATGTTGATGACCCTCGGCGACCGGTCCGGCCGCTCGGTGGCCGCCGCCTTCATGAGCGGATGCAGGCGCCGCGTCAGAAAGAAGACGGACTTCAGGTTGACGGTCATCACCTTGTCCCAGGCTTCCGGCGTGAACGCCTCGAAGCGCTCGGCCCAGACGGCACCCGCATTGTTGACCAGCACGTCGAGGCTGCTGGCCTGGGCCTCGATGGCCGCGGCGACTGCTTCTATTCCTGTCAGGTCGGCGAGGTCGGCCGGAATCCCCCGGCAGGGACCCAGAGCGGCAAGGCGTGTGGCGGTGGCTTCCACCTCGCCTGCCTTGCGGGCGGTGATGAAGACTTCGGCGCCATGCCGGACGAAGCCTTCGGCGATCATGGCGCCGATCCCGCGCGAGCCGCCGGTCACCAGCACCCGCAGCCCATCGACTGCAAACAGTCCATCCATCCCGTCCTCCCCCTCCTGGCCGGCGATCAGCCTAGCCTAGGCGCGCGAGCCTGTGCCCGGCACCTGCAATCAGGGACTTAACATGAAGTGGAACCTTGGTGACATCCTCGACCGTCTGGCGCACGTCGGCGACCCCGACCGGCCGGCGCTGATCCATGGCGATCGACGCCTGAGCTGGGCAGAGCTTGACCGTCGATCCAACAATCTCGCCCGCAACCTCGCGGCGCTGGGGGTGGGGCCGGGTGCCAAGGCCGCCTTCTATCTTCGCAACGTGCCGGAGTACATCGAATTTCTTGCGGCTTCCCTGAAGGGGCGCCTCACCCATGTGAACGTCAACTACCGCTACAAGGCCGCCGAGCTCCTCTACATCCTCGACAATTCCGATGCCGAGGTGGTCGTCTACGACGCCGAGTTCCGCCCGAATGTCGAGGCCGTGCGCGCGCAGGCCTCGGGTGTGCGGGCCTGGGTAGAGGTGGGTGGCGGCGCGACGGCGCCGTCGATCGACTATGAAGCCCTCGCCAGCGCGGGCGATGGCGCGCCGCTCGGTCTCCAGCGCGACCCCGACGACCCAATTCTCATCTACACGGGCGGCACGACGGGCCTGCCGAAGGGCGTGATCTGGACCCACGACATCCTCATGAGCGCGCAGCTGCGCTCGCTCGCCAGCGTCAATGGCACGGCACCGCCCGACAGCCTCGAGGCGTTCCTCGAGCATGTCCGCGAGCGTGGTCAGTTCGGCCGACAGTTGCCGGCGGCCCCGCTGATGCACGCGACCGGCATGACGGTCGCCATGGGGGCCATGGTGGCAGGTGGAACCGTCGTCACGCTGCCGACGACGAGCCGCTTCGACGCCGACGAGCTGTGGGACGAAGTCGCCCGCCACCGGGTGACCAGCATCACCATCGTCGGCGACGCCTTCGCCAAGCCGATGCTTGCGGCGCTGGAGGCGGCGCCTGGCCGGCGTGACCTCAGCTGCGTACAGTCGATCGTGTCGTCGGGCGTGGTCTGGAGCGCGCCGGTCAAACGCGGGCTGATCGCGCATCTGCCGGATGCCCTTCTACTGGACTCGCTCGGATCGACCGAGGCGCCAGCCTGCGGGGCCTCCATTACCACGCGCGACGGCGAGGTCTCCGCAACCCTCGACTTCCGGGTCGGGCCGGAATGCCGCGTCTTCGACGACGATGACGTCGAGGTCGAGCCGGGAAGCGGCCGGATCGGCTACATGGCCCGAACGGGCTTCATCCCACTCGGCTACTACAAGGACGAGGCGAAGACCAGGCAGACCTTCAAGACCATCAACGGCGTGCGCTACGCGATCCCGGGTGACCTTTGCACCGTCGAGGCCGACGGCCGGCTCGTGCTTCTCGGTCGGCGTTCGGCCTGCATCAACACGGGCGGCGAGAAGGTGTTCGCCGAGGAAGTGGAGGAAGTGATCAAGGACCATCCCGACATCGAGGATGCGAACGTCATCGGCGTGCCCGACGAGCGGTGGGGTCAGGCCGTCGTCGCCGTCGTTGCGCCGAGGCCCGGCTCGGCCTGTTCCGAGGCGGAGCTTCGCGATTTCGTGCGCGCCCGGCTGGCCGGTTACAAGGTGCCCAAGCGCCTGTTCTTCCGGGAGTCGCTCGAGCGCTTTCCGAACGGCAAGCCCAACTATGACCGGATGCGGGCCGTCGCGCAGGAAGCGATGGGGATCGGCTGAGCGGCCCGGATCAGCCCGCGGCCTTTTCGATCGCTTCCGAGGACCTGCGGCTGGATGCCGGCGACGAAGCTCGCGCGGCCTCCAGCTGCACCAGAAGCTCGGCTTCCCGGCGGGCAGCGCGCGCCATGCTCTCGGCCTTGACCGGGCCATAGCCGCGAATTGTGTCGGCGAGCGCCGCGATCCCGGTCGCGACCGGCAGGGTCGCCGGCGTCAACTCGCGGCATAGGGCCAGGATGCGAGCCTCGTATCGGGCGATCTGCGCGCGCTCCGCCTGCCGTTCCCGGGTCCAGCCGAACGGGTCGTACCAGCGACCGCGAACGCCCTTGAGGCGGGCGAGAAGGCCGAAAACAGTCATGATCCAGGGCCCGAACCGCATCTTGCGCGGTCGGCCTGTCAGCGGGTCTCGCCGTGCAAGCAGGGGCGGGGACAGCCAGACGGAAAGGCGACCGGAGTCGGCGAACGTCTCCTTCAGCTCGGAACGGAACGACGGATCGCAGTAGAGGCGGGCGACCTCATATTCGTCCTTGTAGGCCATCAGCCGCGCCAGGCCGATGGCGACGGCCCGCACGAAGGCATCCCCCCCCTCGAGATTGGCTGCCGCGTCCCGCACCTGTCCCATGAAGGCCCGATACCGGTTCGCATAGGCCCGATCCTGATAGGCCTCGAGATGCGCGGCCCGCTGGCCGATCAGGCCGTCGAGGGGCAGGGTTTCGGGGGCGACCGGGGGCTTCGCCACCCGTTCGAGGCGCCCGGCGGCCAGCAGCCGGCCCAGGCGGAAAGCCGCGAGATTGCGTTCGACCGCCGCGCCATTCAGCCCGATCGCTTGCTCGATGGAAGCCGGGCTGACCGGAAGCCGGCCGACCTGCGCGGCGGCACCCAAAAGGACGATGTTGGCATGGACGCTGTCGCCCAGGAGCCGTCGGGCCGTCTCGCTGGCGGCGAACGCGCGGACCCTCTGCGGGCCGATCAGGCCGGCGATCCGGTCACGGTAGGGGTGGATCCCGCCAGGCGCCGCTTCGCCGATCTGGAACTCGCCCGGGGCTGTCGTCGCGCTGTCGAGCAACGCGAGGGTTCGTGCCGGGGACAGGGCCTGCAGGGCTTCTGCGGCGGCCGCGACCTGCGGATCGCAGCCGAGGAGGAGATCCGCTTCGCCGGGCGGAACACGGGGGCCCGTGGGGCGCCCATGACTGCGGATAACGCGGACATGGCTGAAAACGGCGCCACCCTTCTGCGCGAGGCCGGTCATGTCATAGGCCGTGAAGCGGACGCCCTCGAGATGGGCCGCCATGCCGATCAGGGCCCCGACCGTCACGACCCCCGTGCCGCCAATGCCCGCGATCAGGATGTTCGCGTCGGGGGCGACCGGAGGGTCCGGAAGGTCGGCAACGCCTGATGTGTCGGGCAGCCCGGTTCGCCCCGCCAGCGTTGCGCCGTCCAGTTCCACGAACGACGGGCAGAACCCCTTGCGGCAGGAGAGATCCTGGTTGCAGGCGGACTGGTCGATCGCGCGCTTCATGCCCATGGAGGTCGGCTGCGGCACGATCGCCACGCAGTTCGACTGCGCCGAACAGTCCCCGCAGCCCTCGCAGACGGCTGCGTTGATGAACAGCCGCCGGGATGGCGCGGGGGCCTCGCCCCGCTTGCGCAGACGGCGCTGCACCGTCGCGCAGACCTGATCATACACGAGGACCGTCACGCCAGGGACGTCGCGAAGCGATCGCTGGACCTGCTCGAGCGAATCGCGCGGCTGCGCCCGCATGCCGGGCGGCAGATCGCCGGGTCGGAATCGTTCGGGTTCGACCGAGACGACCTCGACCTGACGGACACCTTCGGCCTGCACCTGCCGGACGATGTCGGGGACCGTCAGCTGGCCATCGTGGGGCTGCCCTCCGGTCATGGCGACGGCATCGTTGAACAGGATCTGGAAGGTGATCGTCGTGCCGGCAGCGACGGCTGCGCGAATGGCGAGGATTCCCGAATGGTTGAATGTGCCATCGCCCAGATTCTGGAAGACGTGTCGCGTCTCGACATAGGGCGACATGCCGATCCAGTTTGCACCTTCCCCGCCCATCTGTGTCGGCGGGAGGGCGCGGCGATCCATCCAGATCGCCATGGTGTGGCAGCCGATCCCCGTCAGGCTGGTGCTGCCCTCGGGAGTCCGGGTCGAGCGGTTGTGCGGACATCCGGCGCAGAACCAGGGCCTGCGGGTCGGACTGTCGCGTGATGCCTCAGCGGCTGCCTTCGCAGTCGCACGGAGCTGCGCGGCCCGTTCGGAAAGCCCGGAGTCGGCATGCCCACAGGCGTGCAGCCAGTCGGCGAGCGCGATGGCGAGGCTCGTTGGATCGAACACGCCGCTTTCCGGCAGCAGCCGTTGCCCGCTGGAGTCGCGCTTGCCATGCAGGTTCGGTCGCAGGCGCTCCGGCAGATTGTAGAGGGCGCGCGCCACCTGCGGCTCCAGGAAGGGCGCCTTTTCCTCGCAGACGAGCAGGTGCCGGCGGTTTGCCGCGAAGCGATGGAGGCTCCCGGTCTCGAGCGGAAAGGTGAGGCCGACCTTGTAGACCGCGACGGGCCCGTCGGGTCCGAGCCCGAGAAGGTCGAGCGCGTCGAGAACATCGAGCGCCGCTTTCCCGGCGGTCACGATGGCGAACGGCGCTTCCGGGTGGCCGTGGACCTGCGCATCGATGGGATTGGCCCGAGCAAAGGCAGCCAGTGCCGGCAGGCGATGGCCGATGTGGCGCTCCTCGTCGGCGGCCGGTGCGAAGACCATCCGGGTGTTCAGGGCCGAGGCGTCGATCCCGGTCAGGTCGGGGGCTTGGAAGGCGGTCGGGAGACGTTCGAAATCGATGACGCCGGTCGCCTCCGCCGTCTCGTTGACGCACTTCAGGCCCATCCAGAGCCCGCTCGCCCGGGATGCAGCCCACCCCCACAGACCGTAGCTGATCAGCTCCTCGATCGTCGCCGGATAGAGCACGCCGATGCCGATCGCGGCGATCGAAGGGTCACTCTGGTGGGCAACGGTGGAGGACTTGCCTGGATGGTCATCACCAAAGGCAAGCAGGACTCCGCCGTGCCGGGCCGCGCCGGCGCGCACGCCATGCCGGAAGGCGTCGCCCGAGCGATCGACCCCTGGCCCCTTGCCATACCAGAGGGCGAAGACACCGTCCTGGCGGGCGCCACCGAATGCCGAGGCCTGCTGTGTCCCGAGAACCGCGGTCGCTGCCAGCTCCTCGTTGAGGCCGGGCTGGAAGCGGATGTTCGCCGCTTCGAGCCGCCTGCGATTGCGAACGAGTTCGCTATCGTAGCCGCCCAGGGGCGAGCCGCGATAGCCCGAGATGAAGCCGGCTGTCCTGAGGCCTGCGGCGGCGTCCCGGCGAAACTGCTCGATCGGCAGGCGGACCAGTGCCTGCGTGCCGGTGCAGTAGGCGCGTCCCGATGTCCGCTCGAAGGCGTCCTCCAGCCGGACGCTTGCCGGATCCATGATCAGGCTGCTGACGCCATCGGCCCGGCCAGGAACTGCAATCGCCAATTGTCTGAGCGAAAATGCATGAATTGCCAAGCCGATATGCGGTGTAACGGGATTGGAAGTGTCGCAGATGCCCCAGCACATCGCTTGGCATTATGCGGCACCTCCTATACAGTTTGGACAGCGTCAGAAAAGCAGAAGAGGCGCTTGGGCGAGGAGGCGCTATGGCGATCGGGAGGGAAGGTCAGCATACCATCCTGGCCAGCTGGGTCGGCGCAGTGGCGCGTGCCGTCGAGCATCGCGGCATTCGCTGGGAGATGCTGTCGCGATCGGATCGCGTGAGCGATCCGCGCCTGGCCGTTTCGGGCGCGCGCATCCAGCAGGAGGTGATGCAGACGGTCTGGCGACGAGCGAGCCAGCTGACCGAGGATCAGGCGATCCCGATCGAGGCGGCCCAGTGCCTGCAGCCGCACGCGGTGCATGCGCTTGGTTTCGGCCTGCTGGCGGCCGGTACCCTCGACGAGGTCTGCCGGCTGGTGCAGCGCAACCTGCATGTGATCAGCACCGCCGCGGCCATCGATATCGATGTCGGCGCGCGCTACTACACGCTTCAGTCCGTGTGCGAGCCCGCCGTCAGCGACGAGGGCTTCGAGATGTTCATGCTGTTCCTGTCGGGCCTGTTCCGCCTGCTCTCGGGCGATGACATGCGGCCGGTCAGCGTTTCGCTTCGCCGCTCCATCACCAGCAAGTCGGCCCGGGACCGCTACCGCCAGAGCTTCGGATCCGAGGTCGCCTTCGAGCAGGCGCACAACATGCTGGTGTTCGAGAAGGCACGACTGTTCGATCCGCTGCCAACTGCGAACCCGGAGATCCGGCTCGCCAGCGAGCGGATCGTCGCGCAATATCTCAACGAATTCGGGTCCGGCGAATTCAAGACGGTCGTCCGCTCGCGGATCCTGAGCCTGCTCAAGTCCGGACGGGCATCGGAGGAGCGCGTCGCGAAGGACCTGTTCATGAGCTGCTCGTCCATGTCGCGGCGTCTGCGCAGCGAGGGCACGACCTATCGCGCCCTTCTGACCGAAACGCAGCGTAGCCTCGCGCTCCAGTATCTCGACGACGCCGACCTGCCGATCAGCGAGATCGGGTTCCGGCTGGGCTTCGACGACCTGAGTTCCTTTTCCCGCTCCTTCCGGCGGTGGACGGGCATGTCGCCGCGTGACTGGCGGCGGAAGCAGCAATCGGCTCCGGCCGAGCTGGTGCCCTGTTTGGCCTAGCCAAAGAAGCCGAGGGACAAGTCAGTCAAGCGGCCACTCTGGCATCCGCCGGATGGGCCGCGGCGGCCCTCATGGCAGGATGATCGTATGGACTTCGATTACAGCCCCCGCACCCGCGACCTCATCGACCGTGTCCGGGGCTTCATGGACACGCACATCTATCCTGCCGAGACGGTCTATGCGGAACAGCATGCCGCCTTCGGGGCTGACCGGTTCCGGGTGCCACCCATCCTCGAGGAGCTGAAGGCGCGGGCCCGCGCCGAGGGTCTGTGGAACCTGTTCCTGCCCCACAGTCCGCACGGCTATGGGCTGACCAACCTGGAGTATGCCCCGCTCGCCGAGATCATGGGCGAAATCTACTGGGCGTCCGAGGTGTTCAACTGCTCCGCGCCGGATACGGGCAACATGGAGGTTCTCGACCGCTACGGCGACGAGGCGCAGAAGGCCGAGTGGCTCAGGCCGCTGCTAGCCGGCGAGATTCGTTCGGCGTTCCTCATGACCGAGCCGGCTGTTGCCTCCTCGGATGCCCGCAACATCCAGACGCGGATCGAACGCGACGGCGACCATTATGTGATCAACGGGCGGAAATGGTGGTCGTCGGGGGCCGGCGACCCACGCTGCCGGCTGTTCATCCTGATGGGCAAGACAGACCCCGATGCGCCCACCTACCGGCAGCAGTCGATGATCCTGGTGCCCCCGGATGCGCCCGGTCTCAGCATCCGTCGCTATCTCAACGTCTATGGCTTCGACGATGCGCCGCACGGCCACGCCGAAATCCTGCTCGAGAATGTGCGCGTGCCGGCGGCGAATCTGCTGAAGGGCGAAGGGTGCGGCTTCGAGATCGCGCAGGGACGCCTCGGGCCGGGGCGGATCCACCATTGCATGCGCACCATCGGCGTGGCGGAACGGGCGCTGCGCCTGCTCACGGATCGGCTTTGCACGCGCGAGGCGTTCGGCAAGCGGATCGTCGACCACAGCGTCTGGCACGAGCGGATTGCAGCGGCGCGCATGAACATCGAGATGTGTCGGCTGCTCACGCTCAAGGCTGCCGACATGATGGACAAGGTCGGCAACAAGGTCGCCCGCGCGGAGATCGCGATGATCAAGGTCGCAGCACCCCGGCTGGCGCTCGAGGTGATCGACTGGGCCATCCAGGGCTTCGGCGGGGCCGGCGTGTCGCAGGATACGCCGCTTGCCCAGATGTTCGCGCACACCCGCATCCTGCGGATCGCGGACGGGCCCGACGAGGTGCACAACCGGACGATTGCCCGGCTCGAGATCGACAAGGCCATGGCCCGACTGGAGCGCGCCAAGGCGCACGCTTGACATTCCCTGTCGGGACGGGCCGAACCTGCCCGCCATGGCCGCGCCACAGCCCGCCATCCTCGTCCAGCCGCTGGTCGTCGCACGGGAGGTGCTGCCAGGCGAGGATCTTGCAGGCTTGGCGCTGGACAGCCTGGAGGCAGCCGGATTCGTCCCGGCGGCGGGTGACATCCTGGCCGTTTCACAGAAGATCGTGTCCAAGGCAGAGGGCCGGTGGCGGTCCTTCGCCTCGGTCGAGCCGTCGCGGCAAGCGCTTGCCCTCGCCGAACTCACCAGGAAGGATCCGAGGCTGGTCGAGCTCGTGCTGGCGGAGAGTTCGGCCGTTCTCCGTGCCGTGCCCGGGGTGCTCATCGTCCGGCATCGGCTGGGGTTCGTGCTGGCCAATGCCGGGATCGATCAGTCCAACGTCGGGCCCCGGGCCGAACCGGGGGCACTGCTGCTGCCGTCCGACCCGGACGCCAGTGCCGCGGGGCTGCGCGCCGCGCTCCAGCAGAAGGCAGGCTGGGCGCCGGCCGTCCTCATCTGTGACAGTTTCGGCCGCGCCTGGCGGCGCGGCGTTGTGGGAACCGCGATCGGGTCTGCCGGCCTCGCCTGTCTCGAGGATCAGCGCGGCCGATCCGACCGGGACGGGCGGCTGCTTCAGGTGACGGAGGTCGCGCGCGCCGACGCCCTGGCGGCAATGGCCGGGCTGGCGATGGGCGAGGGGTCGGAAGGCTGTCCCCTGGCCCTCATCCGTGGCTTGGTGGCCGTGCCAAAGGGTTCGGTACCCCAGCCCGCCGGCGTGCTGGTGCGGCCGATCGAGGAGGATCTTTTTCCTTGAGCGGGCGCGTTGTCGTGCTGACGGGCGGCGTTGGGGGCGCCAAGCTGGTCCGCGGACTGGCGCTCGCCCTCGAGCCTTCATCGGTGACCGCCATCGTCAACACGGGTGATGACTTCCGGCATCTGGGGCTGTCAATCTCGCCCGACATCGACACGCTTCTCTACACGCTGTCGGGCAAGGCCGATCCGGCCAAGGGCTGGGGTCGCGCCAACGAGAGCTGGTCCTTCATGGCGGCTGCCCGATCGCTGGGCATGCCGGACTGGTTCCAGCTTGGGGATGGCGATCTCGCCCTCCACGTCGATCGGTCGATGCGTCTGGCTGCCGGAGAGCGCCTGCATGCCATCACGCGACGGCATGCCGAAGCCTGGAATGTGTCCGTCGAGATGCTTCCCATGTCGGACGATCCCGTCGCGACGCGGTTGGTGACGGACGAGGGTGAGCTTGCCTTCCAGGACTATTTCGTCCGTCGCCGCTGCGCACCGGCCGTTCGCGCCATCCGCTTCGAAGGCGCCGAAGTGGCACGGCCGGCGCCGGGCGTGATCGAGCGCCTCGGCGAGCCTGGCCTGCGCGCCATCCTGATCGCGCCCTCCAACCCCTATCTCAGCATCGACCCGATCCTCGCCGTGCCTGGCCTGCGCGAGGTCCTCCAGGCGGCGAGGGCCCCGGTCGTCGCGGTCTCCCCGCTCGTCGGCGGCAAGGCGGTGAAGGGGCCGACTGGAAAGATCATGGCCGAGCTCGGCATCGAGAGCAGCGACAGGCGAATTGCCGATCATTATGCCGGCCTGATCGATGCGTTGCTTGTCGACAACCGCTATCCGCAGGTAGTGGGCGGCATTCGGACCGGTGAGGCGGACATCCTGATGCGAGACGACATGGATCGCCGGCGCGTCGCTGAAGCTGCGCTCGCGCTTTGCGACCAGCTCGGTCCGAAACCCTGAGGTTCTGATGCTAGGAATTGGCCTTCTGCATGAACGCAGCAGGCTCTAGGCTCCACCCGGATCAGCCGCGCCGTGCGAACCGCGGCTAACCGCTCAAGTCATCGCGAGTCTTTCGCGGAGTCCATGGTCTCGAAGGATCCATCGTCTTGAATTGGCTGGTGCCGCTTGCGTGACTCGAACACGCGACCCCATCATTACGAATGATGTGCTCTACCGGCTGAGCTAAAGCGGCGTCTCCAGCAGGCGCGCGCCTCTAGCAGCATGGGGGGTTCCCTTCAAGGGTGGCAGGCGGCATGGGGCCGACATGGCCGATCCCACCGCCGAAACCGCATCCTCGCCCGCGCCGCGCCACCTCGGCCAGGTGTCGGCCCTTCCCGCCTCGCCCGACGAGGCGGTGCTCGATTACCCCGCCAACCCGCACCCGGGCACGCTCTACCTCGTCCGCTTCACCGCGCCCGAGTTCACCTCGCTCTGCCCCGTCACCGGCCAGCCGGATTTCGCGCATCTCGTCATCGACTATGTGCCGGACGCCACCATCGTCGAATCGAAATCACTGAAGCTGTTCCTGGGGTCCTTCCGCAACCACGCCGCCTTCCACGAGGCCTGCACCGTCGGGATCGGCAGGCGCCTTGTCGCCGAGATGCGCCCGCACTGGCTGCGCATCGGCGGCTACTGGTATCCGCGCGGCGGGATCCCCATCGATGTCTTCTGGCAGTCCGGCCCGCCTCCGCAAGGCCTGTGGCTGCCCGACCAGGGCGTGCAACCATACAGGGGGAGGGGCTGAATGCCGGGACCATTGGAAGGCCTTCGCATCATCGAGATGGCGGGCATCGGCCCCGGCCCCTTTGCCGGCATGATGCTGGCCGATCATGGCGCCGAGGTGATCCGCGTGGACCGGCCGGGGCCGCAGCCGCCCGAGCCGGTGCTGGGCCGCAACCGCCGCTCCATCATCGTGAACCTGAAGTCGCCCGAGGGCATCGCGGTCGTGCGCGATCTCGTGCGCACCGCCGACGGTTTCTTCGAGGGGCTCCGGCCCGGCGTGATGGAGCGGCTCGGCCTCGGGCCCGACGTGCTGCTCGCCGACAATCCGCGTCTCGTCTATGGCCGGATGACGGGCTGGGGGCAGACCGGGCCCTACGCCCCGGCGGCCGGGCACGACATCAATTACATTGCACTCGCCGGCGCGCTCCACGCCTATGGCCGCGCCGGTGACAAGCCGACCCCGCCCATCAACATGGTGGGCGATTTCGGCGGCGGCGGCATGATGCTCGCCTTTGGCATGGTCTCGGCCATTCTTGCGGCGCGCACGACGGGCCGGGGGCAGGTGATCGACTGCGCCATGACCGAAGGCGCGGCCGTTCTCATGGGCATGATCTGGGGCTTCCGGGGGCTTGGCGCCTGGCGCGACGAGCGCGGGGTCAACCTGCTCGACACCGGCGCCCACTTCTACGACACCTATGAATGCGCCGACGGCAAGTTCATCGCCATCGGCTCCATCGAGCCGCAATTCTATGCCGAGCTTCGCCGGCTGACTGGGCTCGATTCCGATCCCGAGTTCGACGCGCAGATGGACTCGAGCCGCTGGCCGGCGCTCAAGGCAAAGCTGACCGCGCTGTTCCTCAGCCAGCCGCGCGACCACTGGTGCCGGCTGATGGAGATGACGGACGTGTGCTTCGCCCCCGTGCTGTCCATGGCCGAAGCGCCCGATCATCCGCACAACCGGGCGCGCCAGGCCTTCGCCGAGGTCGGCGGCATGGTGCAGCCCATGCCGGCGCCGCGCTATTCCGGGACGGCCACGGCAGCCCCCGCGCCCGCGCCGAAGCCCGGCGCCGATACGGATGCGCTGCTCTCGGCGCTCGGCTATGCCGAGGAGCGCATCACGGCGCTGAAGTCGGCCGGCGCCGTCGGCTGAGGATGGCCCGCGCCGCCTACGCCACCGACCCGTCGCAGAGCCGCGGCCGTCGCCACCCCGAGCCCGAAAGCGCGCTTCGCACCCCCTTCGCGCGCGATCGCGACCGGCTGATCCATTCCACGGCCTTCCGCCGCCTTCGCTACAAGACGCAGGTGTTCGTCGCCCCCGATGGCGACCATTTCCGAGTCCGCCTGACCCACAGCCTCGAAGTCGCGCAGATCGCCCGCACGCTCGCGCGCGTGCTGGCGCTCGACGAGGATCTCGCCGAGGTGGTGGCCCTTGCCCATGATCTCGGCCACCCGCCCTTCGGCCATTCCGGCGAGGAGGCGCTGACCCGCGCCATGGCGCCCTTCGGCGGGTTCGATCACAATGGCCATGCGGTGCGCATCCTCACCCTCATCGAGAATCGCACGCCCGAGCATGACGGCCTCAACCCCAGCTGGGAGGTGCTGGAGGGGATCGCCAAGCACAATGGGCCCGTGTCGTCGCCCGGCTGGGCGCTGGCGGAAGCCGATGCCGACTTTCCGCTCGACCTCGAGAGCCATGCCGGGCTCGAGGCGCAGCTGGCCGCCCTCGCCGACGACATCGCCTACAGCGCCCACGATCTCGACGATGGCCTTCGCGCCGACCTGTTCGACCTCGATGCGGTCACCGCCGAGGTGCCGCTGGTGGACGGGCTCTGGCGCGACGTGCTCCGGCGCTGGCCGAACGAGGCCCGGCGCTCGCGCTTGCGACCGCAGCTGGTTCGCGACCTGATTGGCGTGATGGTGGACGATCTGCTGGCCGAGACGCGCCGCCGCCTTGCCGAGCAGCGGCCGGGCAGCGTTGCCGAGATCCGCGCCGCCGGCCGCCCCACGGCGCAGTTCACGGCCGGGCTCACCGCCGACCTCGCGCCGCTTCGCGCCTTCCTGCGCCGGGCCATGTATTTCCACCCCTCGGTGCAGCGGATCCGGGGGCCCGCCGAGCGGATTGTCGAAGAGCTGTTCCAGCTGTTCGAGGCCGATCCGGCGCGCCTGCCCGCGCGCTGGGCCGAGGCGGTGGCAGCCCGGCCCGAGGGCCCCTGGCCGGCCCGCATCGCGGGTGACTTCATCGCCGGCATGACCGACCGCTACGCCATCCGCAAGCATCGGGAGCTGACCGGCACCTCGCCGCTTCCGCCCGACGCCTCGCAGTTCTGAGCTAGGTCCGGTGGCGCGGCGCAGCCAGGCGAAGCCGCCAGCCGCCATCGCCGAGCGCCCGTGCCGCAATCCCGGCCAGCGTTGCCGTGCGGCCGGCTTCCAGCGCCGCCTGAAGGCGGGCAAGAGCCGGGCCGTCGGGCCCGTCGGCGCCCAGTTCGGCGAAGGCACGAAGGAGCAGGCGGCGGCGAAGCTCGGCCGGCAGCCCTTCCGGATCGACAAGGATGGCGTCCCCGTATCGGCGGGCGCGGCTCGCCCAGGCACGCTCCGCTGCCCAGTCGAGCGCGGCCTCGGCGTCGGCGAGATGCGCGGCACTTGCGGCCAGCCGCGCCGGGTCGAGCATCGGTTCGCGCGCCAGCAGCGCGCGCACCCGTGTCCGGTCGTGGCGGGGGTCGCGGTTCGAGGGATCCTGCGCGGCCGCCCAGCCGGCCTGATTGACGATCCCGGCAAGCTCCGCGCGCGCGTGCGGCAACAGCGGGCGAAGGACGAGAACCCCGTCGATCTCGACCCGTTCGCGGATCCCGGCCAGCCCCGAAAGCCCGCTGCCGCGCATCAGCCGCATCAGGATGGTCTCGGCCTGGTCGTCGCGGTGGTGCGCCGTCAGCAGCAGGGGCGTTTCATGGGCACGGCACCAGCCGGCAAGCGCTGCGTAGCGCGCCGCGCGTGCTTGCGCCTGCAGATTGGCCGGCCCGGGCGGCGCATCGAGGGGGATCGTCACCCAGGGCACGCCCAGCGAGGCGGCGGCGCACGCTGCGCCCGCCAGCTCGTCGGCGGCTTCGGGGCGAAGGCGGTGATCGACGCCGAGCGCCGTCACCCGGCCCGGGAAGGCCCCGGCCGCAAGCCAGAGCAGTGCCAGCGAGTCCGCGCCGCCCGAGACGGCGAGCGCGATCCGCGTCTTCGTCCCGAGGTCCCGGCCGGCGAGCGCTGCGACCCGCGCCGCCAGCGCTGCCGGGGAGAGGGGTTCAGGCGCGGCAGCCGGCCCTGGCACGGGTCTGGGTGACGTCGGTCGCGAAGGCGCCGGTCAGCCGGTCGGCATAGGTGGTGCGAAGCTCGTCGAGCGCCTGGCAGGCGGCCTGCGGCTGCTTCAGGTCAATCAGCGCCTTGCCCAGCCACAGCAGGCTGTTGTGCGCGCGCTCGCCGCGCGGGAACTGCTTGTAGCCTGCCAGGAAGGCCTTGGCGGCGTCCGCCGTCTGGCCCTGGGCCATCAAGGCGCGCCCGGCCCAGAATTGCGCGTTCGACGCGCGCGGATGTTTCGGATTCGCGGCGACGAACTCGCTGAGCGCCTTGTGCGCGGCGGCGAATTCGCGCGCCTCGTAGAGACGGTAGGCCGCCAGATAGCGCGCCTCGATCGAGTCGGTGCCGGGGGGGACGGCAGCCGTCGCGGGCGGTGCTGGCGTGGGGGTCGCCGCGGCCGCAGCCGCCGGCGGCGTCGGGGCGGGCTGCGGGGCAGCGGCTGCAGCCGCTGCAGGCGACGCCACATCGGCCGGCTTCGCCTCGAGCGCCGCAAGCCGCCCCTCGGTGTCGCGCCGCAGTCGCTCCATGGCGGCTTCCATCTGGCGCAGCTGGAACTGCATCTGCTCCACCTGGCCGGTCAGCTGCCGCTGCTGCGTCTCGAGTGCCGTCACGCGCTGGGTCAGCTCGACCATCGGATTGGCGGCGGCCGCGCCGGGGGCCGGCGTTTCGGGGGCGGGGGCCACGATCTCGGGCGAGGAGAAAAGCTTGTCGCCGCCGGGAACAAACTGCCGCTGGACGGCACATATCTGGCCTTCG
>JBKBUL010000082.1:0-6670 GCA_046290045.1 Sphingomonadaceae bacterium | reverse complement strand
CTGCGCCAAGTGATGCGCGGCGGGACCTGCGCGGGCTGCGGCCTGTGCGCCGGCATCGACCCGGCGATCCGGCTGGCGCGCGACGGGAAGGGCTGGTGGCGGCCCGAGGCCAAGGGCCCGGCGCGGCCGGAGACCGAGGCGCTGATGGCGCGCGCCTGCCCGGGCGTGCGGGTCTCGCCCTGGGCGCCGAGCGAGGCGCCCGTCGTGGACCCGCTGTGGGGGCCGATCGTCCGGGTGATGACCGCGCACGCGACCGACCCGGAGGTGCGGCACCGGGCGTCGTCAGGCGGGGCGCTGTCGGCGCTCGCCATCCACCTGCTGGAAAGCCGGGCGGTCGAGCGGGTGCTGCACGTGGGGATGGACGAGGCGGCGCCGCTGCTGACGGCGATCCGGCGATCGGCGGGGCGGGCCGACGTGATCCGGGCGGCGGGGTCGCGCTATGCGCCGGCTGCGCCCTTGGCCGAGCTGGAGGCCGAGCTGGCCGAGCCGGGGCGGATCCTGTTCATCGGCAAGCCGTGCGACGCCGGGGCGCTGCGGCAGCTGATCGGCGCAAGGCCCGACCTCGCCGACCGCTTCCCGCTCATCCTCTCCTTCTTCTGCGCCGGCACGCCCTCGCAGGACGGGACGACCCGGCTCGTCGGGCGGATGGGGATGGCGCCGGGCGAGGTGACGGCATTCCGCTATCGCGGCGACGGCTGGCCGGGCCTTGCGACCGCGACGTCCGAAGACGGGCGGACGGCGCGCCTCTCCTACGCCGAGAGCTGGGGCGAGGTGCTCTCGAGGGAAGTCCAGCTTCGCTGCAAGATCTGCCCCGACGCGGTGGGGGGCGTGGCGGACGTCGCGGCGGCGGATGCCTGGTATGGCGGCGACAGCGGCTATCCGGCCTTCGACGAGGCCGACGGGCGCTCGCTGCTCATCAGCCGGACGGCGGCGGGCGACGCGCTGGTGCGCGCGGCGCAGGCGGTCGGGGTGCTCGAGACCGCGCCGCTCGATGTGGGCGAGGTCGTGAAGATGCAGCCGGCCCAGGCGAGGCGGCGGCGCGAGCTCGAGGCGCGCGTGCTGGCGCTCAGGCTCGCCGGGCGGCCGGTGCCGAGGATGGACGGGCTGCTGCTGTCCGAAGCCGCGCGGCAGGCGCCGTTTCCGAGGCGGCTGAGGGCGACGCTCGGCCTCATCAAGCGGCTTGCGCTCGGCCGGATCTGAGAGGAAGGGGCGACCATGCGAAAGGGGATCATCCTGGCCGGCGGCTCGGGCACGCGGCTCTACCCGCTGACGAGGCCGGTCTCGAAGCAGCTGATGCCCGTCTATGACAAGCCGATGATCTATTACCCGCTGTCGGTGCTGATGCTGGCCGGGATCCGGGAGATGCTGATCATCACGACGCCGGCCGACCGGCCGGCCTTCGAGGGGCTGCTGGGCGATGGCAGCCAGTGGGGGTTGTCACTCTCCTACGCCGTGCAGCCGGAACCCAATGGGCTGGCCGAGGCCTACCGGATCGGCGCGGCCTTCGTGGACGGCCGCCCCTCGGCGCTGATCCTGGGCGACAACATCTTCTACGGCCACGGGTTGCCCGAGCTGCTGGCGCGCGCCGACGCGCGGACCGAGGGGGCAACCGTGTTCGGCTATTGGGTGAAGGACCCGACGGCCTATGGCGTGGTGAGCTTCGATGCGGAGGGCCGGGCGGCCACCATCGAGGAAAAGCCGGCCAAGCCGAAGAGCAATTTCGCGGTGACGGGCCTCTACTTCTACGACGGGCGGGCGGCCGGCTATGCCGCCGACCTCAAGCCGTCGGCGCGCGGCGAGCTGGAGATCACCGACCTGAACCGCTGCTATCTCGAGGCGGGCGACCTTCATGTGGAGCTGATGGGCCGCGGCTTCGCCTGGCTGGACACCGGCACCCATTCGAGCCTGCTGGATGCCGCGCTCTACGTGCGGATCGTCGAGGAGCGGCAGGGGCTGAAGATCAGCTGCCCCGAGGAGATCGCCTGGCGGCGCGGCTTCATCGACGACGAGGGGCTGCGGCGCCTCGCCGAGCCGCTGGTGAAGTCGGGCTATGGCGCCTACCTGCTGCAGCAGCTGGAACAGGGCCGATGATCGTCGAGCCGCTGGCCATCCCCGAGGTGAAGCGGCTGACGCCCAGGGTGTTCGGGGACGAGCGCGGCTTCTTCCTGGAGAGCTTCAACGCCCGCGTCTTTGCCGACCTCGGCCTGCCGACCGAGTGGCGGCAGGACAATCACAGCCGCTCGGTGAAGGGCGTGCTGCGCGGGCTGCACTACCAGCTGCACGAGCCGCAGGGAAAGCTGGTTCGGGTGACGCGCGGCGCGGTGTTCGACGTGGCGGTGGACATCCGCCGCGCCTCGCCCACCTTTGGCCGCTGGGTGGGGGCGGAACTGTCGGACGAGAACCAGGCGATGCTGTGGATCCCGCCCGGCTTCGCGCACGGCTTCCTCGTGCGCTCGGAGGTGGCGGACTTCTGCTACAAGTGCACGACGCTGTGGCACCAGCCCTCGGACCGGTCGCTTCGCTGGGACGATCCCGATCTTGCAATCGACTGGCCGCTCGAGGGGATCGGCGCGCCGCAGCTGGCGCCCAAGGACGCGGCCGCGCCGGGCCTGGCCGAGGCGGAGCTGTTCGAATGAAGGTTCTGGTGGCGGGCGCGGCCGGACAGCTGGGCCGGGCGCTGGCCGCGACCGCGCCGGCCGGCGTGGAACTGGTGGCGCCCGACGAGGCGGCCTTCGACATCTGCTCGGCCGACAGCGTGGCGGCGACGGTGGCAGCCGTGCGGCCGGCGCTGATCGTGAACGCGGCGGCCTATACCGCCGTCGATCGGGCGGAGAGCGAGCCGGAACGGGCCCATGCCGTGAACGCGGAAGCCGCCGGGCGGCTGGCGGCGGCGGCAGCGCAGGCGGGCGCGCGCTTCGCCCATGTCTCGACCGATTTCGTGTTCGACGGCACGCTGGGCCGGCCCTATCGGCCGGACGACGCGCCCAACCCCCTGAGCGTCTATGGGCGGAGCAAGCTGGCCGGCGAGCAGGCGGTGGCCGCCGCGCATCCCGGCGCGCTCATCGTGCGCACCGCCTGGGTGCATGCGGCCGGCGGGCAGAATTTCGTGGCCACCATGCTCAGGCTGATGCGCGAGCGCGACGAGGTGCGGGTGGTGGCCGACCAGGTGGGGACGCCGACCCATGCGGCGAGCCTCGCCCGGGCGATCTGGGCGCTGGACGCGGCGGGTGCCGCCGGCATCCATCACTGGACCGATGCAGGCGTGGCCAGCTGGTATGACTTCGCGCTGGCGGTCGAGGAGGAGGCCCTCGCCCTCGGGCTTCTCGACCGGGCGGTGCCGGTGATCCCGATCGCGACCGCCGACTATCCGACACCGGCGCGGCGGCCGGGCTTCGCAGTGCTGGACAAGGCGGCGACCTGGGCGCTGATCGGCCTGGCCGACCATTGGCGGGTCGAGCTTCGGCAGATGCTGCGCGCCCTGGCGGCGGCGCGGTGAGGCTCGACCCGCGCGTCGCCCGTCTTCGCGGCTGGCTCGGCCGGCATCGCACCAAGCTGAGCCTCGCCATGACGGCCCTGGTGCTGGTGCTGGCGGGCCTCGCGCTGAAGACGATCCTCGCCGATCTCGACTGGGCCGAGGTGACGGCGGCGTTCGCGGCGATCACGGCGCACCAGATCGCGCTGTCGCTCGGGCTGACCGCGCTCTCCTACCTGGTGCTGACCGGCTATGACGTGCTGGCCTTGAACGCGATGGGCAAGCCGCAGCGCTACTGGCGCGCCGCGCTCGGCAGCTTCACCGCCTATACCTTCAGCCACAACCTGGGGTTCGCGCCCATCACGGGCGCGGCGGCGCGCTGGCGCGCCTATCGCGGCACGAACCTGAACGCCGCCGACATCGCCCGGATCGTGGTGATCGCCGGCGTCACCTTCTGGCTCGGCATCTTCCTGCTGTTGGGGGTGTTCCTGATCCTCTTTCCCGGCGCGCTGCGGATCGAGGACCGGGTGCTGCCGCACGCGACCCAGGCGGCGATCGGGGTGGTCGTGCTGGCCGGCATCCTCGCCTATCTCGTCGCCTGCGCCCGGCAGACGGGGCCGCTCAGCATCCTGGGCTGGCGGCTGCCGGTGCCGACGCTGCGGCAGGCGTTCCTCCAGTTCGCGCTGGCCGCGACCGACATCGCCATCGCCTCGGCCGCGCTGCTGGTGCTGCTGCCGCCCGAGAGCTGGCACCATTACCCCGACTTCCTCGTCGCCTATGTGGTGGCGATGGTCGTCGCCCTGATCACCCATGCGCCGGGCGGGCTCGGCGTGTTCGAGGCGGTGATCCTGGTGACCCTGCCTGAGGTGGACCGGCCGGCGCTGGTCTCGGCGCTGATCCTCTACCGCATCATCTACTACTGGCTGCCGTTCGCCCTGGCCCTGCTGCTCTTGGGGGCCAATGAGCTGAGGATGATCGCGCGCCGGCGCGATCCCGTTCAGCCTGCCGACAGGCCGCAGCCGCTAAGCAAGAAGCTCACCCTCTGACCCCTTCGACTTCGGCGTGTGGCCCCGGCCACACGCCGGACTTGTCCGGGGGGATTCGTTTCGCAGCCCGCCTCAGGCGATCATCGCGCGGAGCATCCAGGCCGTCTTCTCATGCACCTGCATGCGCTGGGTGAGGAGATCGGCGGTCGGCTCGTCGCCGGCTTCCTCGACCACCGGGAACATCTCGCGCGCGGTGCGGACGACGGTTGCCTGGTCGGCGGCGAGTTCGGCGACCATGGCTTCGGCCGAGGGCACCCCGCTCGCCTCCTTGACGGTCGCGAGGCGGGCGTAATCGGAATAGCTGCCCGGCGCCCAGGCGCCGAGCGCGCGGATCCGCTCGGCGATCTCGTCCACGGCGAGCGCCAGTTCATTATACTGCGTCTCGAACATGGTGTGCAGCGTGTTGAACTGCGGACCGGTGACGTTCCAGTGGTAATTGTGCGTCTTGAGATAGAGGGTGTAGGTGTCGGCGAGCAGCCGCGACAGGCCCGCCGTGATGGCCTCGAGCTTGTCGGCCGGGATTCCGATGTCGAGCGCGCCGGCCGAGGGAATGGCGGCCTTCCTGGCCTTCTTGGGCGCCGCCTTCTTGTCGGACTTGGTGGCCATGTCCTCTCCTTTCAGCAAGTCGAACCGATCCGCCCCGATGTGGGGCGGATCGATCGCCGTTTCCAGATGCGCGCTTCAGCGGACGTCGAAGGCCGTCACGTTGCTTCCGGTGGCGCGGCAGTCCATCGTCATGCGCTGGCTGTGATCGGGCCAGGTGCCGTTCAGGGTGCCGATGAGGAGCCAGCCATTGCCCGACCGCTCGGCGCGGTCGACCGAGACCAGCTCGACCCGGCTGCCGCCGGTGGCGCCGACCTGGCGGGCGGCTTCCTTGAGGCAGGCCTCGCCCGAGGTGCGCGCGTCCGAGGGGAACTTGCCGAGATCGGCGCCGAGGGTGGCGGGGCCGCTGCTGGCGCTGGCGCCGCTTCGGCCCTGGTTGCCCTTGCCGGCGCTGGCGAGCAGCGCGATGAGGCCCGCCGCCAGCGCGGCGCCGCCGATGATGGCGCCGGCATTGCCGCCGCCGCCGCCATCGCCCGACGTGTCGCCCTGGACCGAGCCATAGCCATAGCCGAAGCGCGCCTGGCAGCCGCGATCGACCCAGATGCCGTTGCGGTCATAGCCCCAGCTGCGGCCGCGGATGCACTCGCTGTTGGAGAATTGCCGGAGCATCTCGACCCGGTTCTGCGTGGGGGCGGCACAGCGGCGCTGACGGTTGTTCTCGGACCGGCATTCGAGCTGGCCGGCGAAGCCCTGGCCCCACTGTCCGCCACCGCCCCAGCCACCGTCATTGCCGCCGCTCCAGTTGCCGTAGCCGACGCCGAAGCGGGCCTGGCAGCCGTTGCGCACGGTGATCGAGCGGCTGTCGAAGCGCCAGGTCTGGCCTTCGACGCAGGGCGAGCTGGAATATTGCTGGAGGAGGACGACGCGGCCGCCGGTGTCGGCCCAGCATTGCTCGGTGCGGTTGTCGCGGCTGCGGCAGGTGACTTCGGACGCGAAGCCCTGGTTGCCGCCGCCACCGCCCCAGCCGCCGCCGGAGCCGCCGCCCCAGCCGCCGGATCCGCCCCAGCCGCCGCTGCCGTCGGCGACGAGCGCCTCGAAATTCCCGCCGCAGCCGCCCCAGACGCGAAGCTGGTTGCCGCGACGCTCCCAGGTGCGGCCCTCCTCGCACCGCATCGACCGGTCGGGGCCGACGAAGCTGACCGACTGGGTGCCGCGCGGCAGCGTGCAGCTGTTGGGCGCGACCCCGCGCGGGTAGCAGCTGATGGTGACGCTGCGCGTGCCATATTGCTGGGCGCTGGCCGCGGCGACGCCGAGCGGCGCCAGCGCGAGCGGCGCGGGCGCCAGCTGGGCGACGGCGAGCGCCGCGGCGAGTCCGGTGCCGAGGCTGCGGTTCGGTTGCGACATGCTTCTCTCCCCCATCGCTGTTTCGCGCGTGCCCGCACTCTAGGCCGGCCGCGGCCATCGTCCTAGATGGTTTCTGGGGCTGGCCGCAGCCGGCGGGGCATTGAGGCGGGGGAGGGCCACCACTCCCAGGGGCGGCCCTTGGTATGGGAGCCGGAAAAAGTTTGACAAAACCGGAAGAGAGTCGTGGGGGGGAAAAGGGGTTTTT